>JADGEP010000069.1 GCA_016744275.1 Candidatus Krumholzibacteriia bacterium
CGGTGCGGAGGTCCAGCCGTGGTCTCGGTTGCAAATGATTATCAGAAGCTGGGTTCTTCGTGGTCGCGATCTTCAGCCAATGACGAGGCGGAGCAGACACCGGCGCATCCGGACGAGTCGATACCGCGGACGCGGACCTCGTACAGGGTCAACCAATCGACCGAAAACGTGACGCTGCGGGAGGTGACATTTTGCGTCTTCACGTCGGTGCTGTTGGCGCCGCCGTTGCGGATCTGGACCTCGTAGCGGACGGCGGTCGAACCGGTGGTTGGCGCTGCCCATTCGAACGTCATGTCAGCCGGCGGATCGAGCAAATTCTTGATATCGTCGCCCCCCTGGACCATCGCCACCCCTGCGAGAACTGCGGCGGCCAGTCCCAGGCCGTACAATCCTGCCTTTTTTTGTCCAGTCATGATCGATCCACCTTCACTCTATTGTGCCTTAATGCTTTTTCGAGGGCACGGGCAATATTCTGTTCACACATCATTATATACCACTTCGACACTAAAGTGGTGCTGAGCCGTGCTGACAACGAGAATCGTCGTCAATTACCCTCTTACCTACAAAATAATAGATTTTACGGTTTGCCACAACCCGGAATGGGACCGCATATTGCTTCAGCGGGACAAGGCAGTCCCCATAAAACGGGCAGGATCCCCCAAAAGCGATCGCTGTTCGTCGGTTTCCAGGGAGGAACTCTCGAAATGACCGGTAAAATCTCAACCATAGGCGCCATTCTACTGGTCGCTGTATGGTTTTTAGGTGGTTCAGGAGCCGCTCAGGCCGCCATTTTGTCGGTTCCCGGCGACTACCCCACCATAGGCGATGCATTTGAAGCGGCCCGGGAAGGCGACCGAATTGAAGTCGCACCGGGCCTGTATATCGAAAATCGACTGGCCCTCCCCAACGGAGTGGCCTTTGTTGGTATTGGCGATGGCCCCTCCGATGTTGTCATCGACGCACGTGGCGCCGGTCGCATCCTCTTGGCTGAGGGCCTGGATCACACAACGCTGATCGCCAATCTCACCTTCACCAATGGACGCGCAGCCGGGCACACCAGCTACGAACGCAGCGGCGGCGCGATCTTCAGCAGCAACAGCTCCCTGCGCATCAGCAACTGCATCTTCCTGGACAATTCCAGTGACGGCCATGGCGGCGCCATCCGGTGCAACAACTCCACCCCCATGATCACCGGCTGCGTATTCAAGGGCAACGATGCCTCTGGTGGCGGTGGCGGCGCCATCGACTGCAGCTTTGACTCGTCTCCACTGATCCGTGGCTGCGAGTTTGAAGACAACACCGCCTCCTGGGGCGGCGCTTTGAGCTGCCGCGGCTTTTCTTCCCCCGTGATTTCGGCCTCCACTTTTGTGGCCAACAATGCCGTGGGCAGCAAAGCCTACGGCGGAGCCGTATTTGCCGACTACGGATCTGAACCGTATTTCCAGATCTCGACCTATGCCGACAATTCGGCCCGATACGGCGGGGCCATCGCCTGCCTGTCCAATGCCGAAACAAATCTTGAGAACTGCACCATCACCAGCAATACGGCTCAAGTTCTCGGCGGTGGGATTTTTGCCTACGACGCCTCACCCCGAATCAACGGCACGATCATCGCCTTCCAGGAAGGCACGGGCATCAGCGCCGAAGGCGGCGCAGCACCCTTGATCACGTGCTCTGATATTTTCGGCAATTCCCGCGGCGACTGGGTTGGCGCCATCGCGTCCCAGTTGGATGTGGGCAGCAACATCAGCGCCGACCCCCTGTTCTGCGATGCCAATGAAGACGCCTCCTCCATCTTTTCGCTCACCGACGAAAGCCCTGCCAATTCGGAAGATCTCGAATGCGGCTACATGGGCGCCTGGCCCATCGGCTGTGACCTGGTCGCCACCACACTGGCGGATTTTGTGGCAGAGTGGCTCAATCAGGATGCCCAGCTGACCTGGCAAACCCGCTCCGTTGGCGGCAGTTCTCCGACGTTCAGGCTGACGGGGTCCCATATTGACACACCCGAAAACGAGTGGGATGTGTCGGTTGTCGACCTTGGCGGTGGTTTCTACACCGCCGCGGATCCCAACATCAGCAACGGCAGTGCCGGCACCTACGTGTACCGCCTGTACAGCGCTGAGCCTGGCAGCGATTGGGTATTGCTCGGTGAGATCGATCTCATCTCCATCCCCGAATTCCCGGACATCCGCGAATTGAAGGCTTGGCCCAACCCATTCAACCCCATGACCACCATCAGTTTCCGGCTGGGACAATCCCAACGTGCCCGCATCTCAATTTACAGCCCAGATGGGCGGCGCATTGCGGTATTGGCCGACCGGAATTTTGCGGCGGGATTGCAATCCCAGACCTGGGACGGGCGCGACAGCCAAGGCAAGAACGCCAGCTCCGGCACCTACATTGTGCTGGTCGAAGGTGAAAAACAGAAACAGACCCAGAAGGTCACCCTGCTCAAATAGCCCGCTTCACGAGCGGCGACGAGCCACGATTCCTGCGGCCGGACGGCCATCGGGATCGTGGCTTTTTTCGTAGGCCAGAACATCGCAACGCCCCCGCGGAAAATTCGCGGACAACTCATCTGCCACCAAACGGTGCCGGGCGTGAGGGTGGCCGTCGTAGCCCGGCGCCTGGCGAAAGGTCCGCACATAGGCTACGCCCCCAGGTCGCAGCATGGCTTCCAATTGGGCCAGCAAGTCTCTCTGCAGGTAGCGGAAGTTGAGCAGAACCGACCAGGGCCCGGCCGGGATTGTTTTCAGGTCACGCAGGTCCGCCCGCTGCCAGCTGACCTCCACCCCCTGACGGGCTGCCAGTTGGCGCCCAAATACCAACGCCTCCGGCTGCCAGTCCAACCCCGTCACTTGATAGCCCCGGGCGGCCAACCACACCGCCGCGCGCCCGCTGCCACAGGCCAGATCCAAGACCGGTCCGGCTGCCGGTGGCGGCAAAAACCCGGCATGATCCACCAGCCAGGGCGGCGCAGACCACAGATGAGCCGATGATGGTCCCTTCTCGCACAGGGTTTCTGGAGTCAGCTTATCGCTGGCAAGGACCCGCACCGGGGCCCGTCCCCGCCCTTGCAGGTGAGGCCCCAACTCAGCGATCCAAGGAAAAGATGAGCCGACGACCAGCAAAGGCACCTCGCGAGGAGGCAGGAAAATGGAAGGCAATTCGCGCTCGAAATGCTCTGTGGCCGTTGTGTTTGGCGAAGGCGCCGAAACCGGGTGGGACACCGCTCCGGGCAGGTGCCCGGCCTCAAATTCCGCCGCAGGACGAATATCCAGCACACGCTCACCGGCGTCATCACCCGCCATACTGCACAAATTTGGTGTCAAATCCATTGGCCCTCAATTCTCACTGCCTTATTATATCTTCCGGCTTTACTATCAAGCCTGTGCGCCGAAACCATCATTCGGCAATATCATTTAGCAATGATGCACTTATCTGACGACAACGTGGAGAGAATAATGCCAGCGATCCAGAAATTTGTGGTGACCCCGAACCTGCCCGACTCCCTCAAACCGCTGCTCGACATTGCGCGTAATGTCTGGTGGTCCTGGAATGTCGAGGCCATCAATCTGTTGCGCCGGGTCGACCCCGACCTGTGGGACAAGCACGAAGCCAATCCGGTGGCGGTATTGGGTTCGTTGTCTCCCGAACGCATCGGGGCACTGGAAAAAGATAAGGCATTTCTGGCCCACCTCGAGCGGGTGCGGCAAGACCTGAACCGCTACCTGAACCGCCCATCGTGGTACCGCAATGAGCACGACTCGGCCCAGGACGGCCGCATCGGGTATTTCTCCCTCGAGTTTGGACTGCACGAATCGCTGCCGCTGTATTCGGGCGGATTGGGCATCCTGGCCGGTGATCACCTGAAGTCGGCCACCGATCTGGGCCTGCCGCTGGTGGGTGTCGGTCTGGCCTATCAAGAGGGCTACTTCCGCCAGTACCTGAACCACGACGGCTGGCAGATGGAAGAATACGCCACCAACGATTTCTTCAACATGTCCATGAGCCAGGAGTGCGACGCCGACGGCAAGCCCATCTCCATCGAGGTTCACTACCCCGGCCGGACCGTGACCGCCCGCGTGTGGCGGGTGCAGGTGGGGCGCAATCCCCTCTTGTTGCTGGACACGAATTTGCCCGAGAACCTGCCCGAAGACCGCGAACTGACCCGACGCCTTTACAGTGGTGCCGAGGACATGCGCATCCGGCAGGAAATCCTGCTGGGCATTGGTGGCTTGCGGGTGCTGATGACCATGGGCCTGGAGCCGACGGTGTGCCACTTGAACGAGGGCCACTCGGCCTTCCTGGGCCTTGAGCGCATCAACCTGTTGATGAAGGGTAAAGGCCTGGATTTCGACACCGCCTTTGAAGTGGTGCGCGCCAGCAATGTCTTCACTACCCATACTCCGGTGCCAGCGGGCAATGATCATTTCCAGAGCGAACTGGTCAGCAAGTACCTGACAGCCAAGGCCGACGAGCTGGGCATCGGCATCGAACGGTTGTTGGCACTCGGGCGTCAGAACCCTGCCGACACCCACGAGACTTTCTGCATGACAGTATTGGCCCTGCGCCTGAGCCGTTTTGTGAACGGCGTCAGCGAGTTGCACGGACACGTTTCGCGTGGCATGTGGCAAAAAGTGTGGCCCGGCGCGCCGCGAGAAGAAATCCCCATCAGCCATGTGACCAACGGCATCCACACGCGCAGTTGGCTGTGCACCGAGATTGCGCGGCTGTACGACCGCTATCTCGGCCCCCGCTGGTACGAAGACGCCACCAACAAGACCATCTGGGATCGGGTCGATATGATTCCCGACGCCGAGTTGTGGCGCGGCCACGAGCGCATGCGCGAGCGGTTGGTCGGATTTGTTCGGGCTCGGCTGCGTCAGCAATTGCTCAAACGCGGCACCAACCGGATGTGGGTCAAACGGGCCTCTGAAGTGCTGGACCCCGAGGCGCTGACCATCGGATTTGCGCGACGTTTCGCCACCTATAAACGGGCGGCCTTGATTCTGAGCGATCCTGATCGGCTTGACAAAATCCTGAACAATCCGGAGCGTCCGGTGCAGTTGATTTTTGCGGGCAAGGCCCATCCGAAGGACCATCCGGGCAAGGAATTGATCCGCCAGTTGGTGCACATGGCCCAGGAGGACCGGTTCCGCAATCGCATCGTCTTTATTGAAGACTACAACATCGAGGTGGGCCGTTATCTGGTGCAAGGCGTGGACGTGTGGTTGAACAACCCGCGCCGGCCCCTGGAAGCCAGCGGCACCAGTGGCATGAAAGTGCCGCCCAACGGTGGTGTTAATCTGAGCATCATGGACGGTTGGTGGTGCGAGGGTTACGACGTCGACAATGGCTGGTCCATCGGGGCGGGTGAAGACTACGACGAGAATCCGGCCGAACAGGCCTACCAGGATGACGTCGAGTCGACCAACCTGTACGACCTGCTGGAGAACGAAATCGTACCCACCTTCTACGAGCGCGGCAGTGATGACGTGCCCCGCGAGTGGACGCGCATCATGAAAAATTCCATGCGCACGGTGAACGCCGAGTTCAATACCAACCGCATGGTCGAAGAGTACACCGAGCGTTTCTATTTTCCCTGCCTGGAAAATGCCGCGCGGCTGGGTGCAGACGACTACGCCAAGGCCCGCGAGTTGGCCGACTGGCGCCGCCGCATGAGCGCGGGTTGGCGCGGTGTTTCGATCACCGAAGTTTCCTCTCCTCCGTTGAGCGCCCACCCCACGGGCACCAGCCTGAAGGTGGAAGCCCAGGTGGTGCTGGGTGATATCCCGGTGAATGAAGTGCTGGTCGAGGCCTACCACGGCCTTTTGGGAACCGATGGCGAGATTTCTGACGGAGAGACCGCTACCTTGTTTGCCGGAGAAGCTGGCGACAATGGCGTGGTCACCTTCAGTGGCGACATCGCTTGCCGCCGGGCCGGACAGCGGGGCTTCACGGTGCGGGTGGTGCCGCGCAAAGATGGCTACCCCCTGGATCGCTTCGAGACAGGCCTGATCACGTGGTGGAAAGACGCCACGGCGGGCAAGGCCAGCTCTCATTTTGGCTCGGGTGAGAAGGTGACGCACCAACGCTGATCGAGTTGATCGGTGGTGAATCCACAACGGCCGCCAGATGCGCATCTGGCGGCCGTTTTCTTGTTTCAGCTATCGCTCGCCTATTCCAATCCCGGCACGATGCCCTTCAACTCGGCAACGTAACGCTGGAATTCCTGCTTCCCCTTGGCGGTGATCCGCACCAGGGTTTGCGGCTTCTTGCCCACGAACGACCGGTTCAGCTTCACCAGGCCCACCGCTTCGAGCTTGCCCAGGTTGACGGACAACAGCCCGTCGGTGAAGCCCAGTTGGTCGCGCAGAATGGTGAACGGATGAGAGCGGGGCGCACGCAACAGAAAGGACAGGATCAGCAACCTGGCCCTGCCATGAATCAGTGGTGATAGCGGTGCCTTGCCGCCGTTTCCGGATGCACCAGAGGCACCGGCGGCGTCAGGGCCCGCGAACTTCTTAGGTGCCACGCCATCCGGCCTCCTTGCCGGGCGTCATCACCTGCACTTGGCGGGGCCATCGCATTCTTTGCATCCGTGCAATTCCAGCCCGCCGCAGCGCAACCCGCTCTCGGGTTTTCGCGGAACAGGGACCGGCGTTGTGAATCTCGTTGTCGTTTCACTGCCGGTCCCTGGAACTCAGGCATGGCCGCCCTGCCATGACCTGAAGCGGGTCCATCGGTTGGTTTTGGCTTCTGCCCGTCAGACGAACTTCCTCAAATCCTTTTGAGTGAAGTTGGCTAACGAGGGGGCGGCTGGCACCCAGGACCATGCTCCGCCCCCACTGCCGTTTGGAGGTCCTTCTCCTGTCCCTCGCGGGAATCCCAGGCCGGTGGCCTTCGCTCCGTCGGGATTCGGCAAAACCATCTCGTTGGACCTGATCCGGATTCATGTCTCGCGCTCGGGCCCAGTCCCCAAGGTCGAGCATGCCATCCCGGATCAATTCTGCGGCGGTCCCCCCGACTCCGAAATTCCTTTTCCGGATCGGGTCATCTCAACCGGCGCTCTCCTTTAATATCCAAAGTACTTTCTTTTGTAAAGCTTAAAAACAGAGAAACAGCATTTTATTTTCGTGGGGCTTCTCAAGTCTGGTCAGGGCGTCAAAAATCGGGCGGGAATGGGGGATTCTATGCTGGACTTGGCCCCGGCTCTGGTTATCTTAATCGGGATTTCCCACCATCAAAAAGGCCGCCGCAGCGGCTGCAAAACTGTCGAAGGAGGTTGCCATGAAGGCCGATAAGCTTATCAGCATCGAGGACCAGTACGGAGCCAACAACTACCACCCGTTGGACATCGTGATCAAAAAGGCCGAAGGCGTTTGGGTTGAAGACGTCGCCGGCAACAAGTACATGGATTTCCTGGCGGCCTACAGCGCCGTGAACCAAGGCCATTGCCACCCCCGACTGCTGAAGGCCCTGCGCCGCCAGGCCGCCAAGGTCACCCTGACCAGCCGCGCCTTCCGCAACGACCAACTGCCGCATTTCTGCAAGGAAATCTGCGAACTGACGGGCTACAGCCGCGTGCTGCCCATGAACTCGGGCGCCGAGGCCGTCGAGACCGCCATCAAGGCCGCCCGCAAGTGGGGCGAGAAGATCAAGGGCATCAAGAAGGACAAGGCCGAGATCATCGTCTGCAGCGACAACTTCCACGGCCGCACCACGACCATCGTGGGTTTCTCCACCGAAGATCAGTACAAGGACGGCTTCGGCCCCTTCACCCCGGGCTTCAAGGTGATTCCCTTTGGCGACGCCAAGGCACTGGAAGCTGCGATCACCAAGAACACCGCTGCGTTCATGGTCGAGCCGGTGCAAGGCGAAGCGGGCATCAACATCCCGCCCAAAGGCTTCCTGAAGAAGGCCCACGCCCTGTGCAAGAAGAACAACGTGCTGTTCATCGCCGACGAAATCCAAAGCGGCCTGGGCCGCACCGGTGAATTGTTCGCCTACAACCACGCGGGCATTCGCCCCGATGGCGTGATCATCGGCAAGGCCCTCAGCGGCGGCTTCTACCCCGTGTCGGCCTTCCTGTCGGATGACGAAGTGATGGGCGTGTTCAATCCCGGCGATCACGGTTCGACCTTCGGCGGCAACCCTCTGGGCATGGCCGTGGCGCGTGAGGCAATCAAGGTTTTGACCGAAGAAAAGCTGATCGAAAACAGCGCCAACCTGGGCCCCTGGTTCATGGGCGAATTGCAGAAGATGAAATTCAAGAGCATCAAGAAAGTGCGCGGCCAAGGCCTGTTCATTGGCCTGGTGCTGAAGGTTCCGGCGCGCCCCTACTGCGAAGCCCTGATGGCCGAAGGCATGCTCTGCAAGGAGACCCACGAGAACGTGATCCGCTTTGCGCCGCCGCTGACGATCACCAAAAAAGAGCTGAACATGGCTCTGCGTAAGGTGAACAAGGTGTTCAAAAAACTGGGTTGATACACGCAGTGTGGACTATTGAAAGGCCCGGCAATGACAATTGCCGGGCCTTTTTTATTCACGGGAACGCCCCTCAAAGTTTCAGGCCAGTCGATTGTCGGCCTGAGGGCCGGTATGGAGGCTCTGGAGCCTGTTCTGGAAACCCAAACGTTGCCAACGCCTCACCCTATCACAAAAATATGGGGAGATTTGCTTCGGGCCCCAAACCTCCCCTTCAACATCTGATATTTGACGATTCTGATACAACCCGTGGAGGCCATTTCATGTCCCGCAAACTGATTGCTGTTATTGTCCTGTGTCTGCTGGGCCAGGCTGCCCCCGCAGCCGCCCAGGCCGACATTTTCTGGGTCAGTCCCCCTGTTATCGAAGTCGACGAGGGCGTGGGGTCCGTCTTTGTTGAAATCGCCGTGGGCGGTGTATCTGAAGGAGCCATCAACGCCATGGTCGGCGTGGCGGGCGGCTCGACTGCCACCACCGGCGTGGACTTCACCGGCGGCGCGGCAGCCGTCAACTGGCACCCGGGTCTCAGCAGCGCCGTGACCCTGGAAGTGGTCATCATCGACGACGGTGATTTGGAAGGTCAGGAATCCATCCTGATCGAAATCTATGATTCTTCGGGTGCCCCGATCACCGGCCACTCCACGGTGCAAATCAACATCAACGACAACGACGCCGTCGTCGACCTGCCGACGGTCTTGCTGTACGGCAATCTGACCTCAATCATCCAAGTGCGGGATCTTTTTTGCTACGACGAGCAGAACCAGATTTATTCGTGCGGACAAGGCCTTACGGTGGAATATCCGGCCACAACCCCCAAGTCATTCCGGCTGTCGGTTTCTCCCATACCCGAGCTGGGCGAAACGGTGCCGGTGTACCTGGAATCCTGGGGCGGCATCACCTTGAATTCCAACGTGGTCGATATGGACCACACCGGCCCGATCTATGTGGACTTCAACGTGCCCGGCGATGGTCCCACGCCCTTTGGTGGGGTGCGCGTCCTGCCCAATGCCGGCTACGCACCGCCTGGTACGAACGACTTTCACGAGATGAAAATCAGTGTGGACGCCACCGAAAACTGGAGCCCCGTCAACTGTGCCGGCTGTTTCATCGCCGCTCAAATCAGCAACAACTCCAGCGACTGCGGCGGTGGGTCCTGCGGCGAGACAACCGACTGTGAAGACGTTGGCGTTCCCGTTAAAAGGGGTGGCGACAAGTCCGCCACGTCGGATCTGGACCTGCTGCGCCGCTATCGCGATGAATTGCTGGCGGGCAGCAGCAATGGCCAGGCCATCATCGACCTGTACGGCGCCATGGGCGGCGGCGTGGTGAAGGCCTTTTTTGCGGACCCGACCCTGGGCCAGGCCTACGTCGATACCCGCAATTCCTGGATGCCTGCCCTGGATGATCTGCTCGATGGGACAGGTTTCATGGAGATCACACCTGGGATGCAGGAGGATTTGACTGTATTCCTGGATAAGGTGGCCGCCGCGGCGACCGGTGATTTGGTGACCCAGTTGGCCGATCTGCGCCTGGCTGGCGGTCTGGACAGCTTGACCGGAGTGCCCATCAGTTCTGCCCATACCGGCTTCACCAGTGGTGGCGCGACGCCCATTGAAGAGACCAGTTGGGGAAATTTGAAGGCGCAGTATCGCTGACCTATAGCGACGGTGCAAAAATGATCCCGGTGAGGCCATCTCACCGGGATTTTTCCCGGGAGATCGGGATGACGCCGGCCCCGATTCATGATAGATTGGCCTCCTTGATCGCTTCCCCCGTCTTCAAGGAGCCTCCATGTTCAAGTCCGCCCTCGGGGCGATTCTGGGTGTGTCAATTTTGCTCGGATTCACGGCCTGCACCCAGGCACCCATGCCTCAGAGTTCGCCTGCTCCTGCGACGGCTCCTGCCCCTCCAGTCGGCGATCCCGCCCTCGAAGCCCTCATCGACGCCGCCCTGATCGACGATTACGCCTACGACAAACTGGGCGAGTTGTGCGACACCGTTGGCCATCGCCTGATCGCCTCGCCGGGCATGAAGCGCGCCATCGTCTGGTCGCAGGCCTCGATGCTGGCCGCCGGTTTTGACAGCGTCTGGACCGAGCCCGCGTTGGTGCCTCATTGGACCCGCGGCAAAGAATGGGCGCGCTGCGTGGCGCCGGTCGAATTTGAATTGGACATGCTGTCGATGGGCCTCAGTGACGGCACCGACGGGCAGACTCTTGAAGCCGAGGTCCTGGCGGTGCGCGATTGGGATGAATTCGAAGCCCGGGCCGACGAAGCCCAGGGCAAAATCGTGCTCTTCAATCCGCCCTGGGAAGGGTACGGCACCAATGTGCAGTACCGGGTGCACGGAGCCAGCACCGTGGCCAAGCACGGCGCGGTGGCCTGCCTGATCCGCTCGGTGACGGGCGTGAGCCTGGGCGCGCCTCACACCGGCATGATGCGCTACGCCGACGACGCCCCCCGCATTCCCATGGCCGCCTTGACCGTCGAAGATGCCGGGCGCCTGCACCGCATGTGCGAAAGGGGCCTGAAACCCCGGGTTCAGCTCTCTATGGAAGCGGCAAACCACGATTCGACCATCAGCTACAACGTGATCGGTGACATCCGGGGCCGGGAGAAGCCCGAAGAGATCGTGCTGATCAGCGGGCACCTGGATTCCTGGGACGTGGGCACCTGCGCTCAGGACGACGGCGCCGGGGTGGTGTTGGCCCTGGCGGCGGCCCGGCAGTTGGTGCAACAAGACCTGCGCCCCCGCCGTACAGTGCGGGTTGTGCATTACACCAGCGAAGAAATGGGCGGCAGCGGTGGCCAGGCATACCTGGACGCCCATCGCCATGAATTGGACCAGCACGTGATGGCTCTGGAGAGCGATTCGGGCTCTTATGCGCCCCGTGGCTTCAGTGTGGACGCCGACAGTTTGATCATCGCCGATCTGGCCCGAATGGCGGCACCTCTGGCACGCATCGCACCGGAACACTGGCGCGTTTGGCCAGGATGGGCCGGAGTCGATATCGGGTTCATTGTGCGCGAAGGCGTGACCGGTGTTGGGCACCGTGTGGACGGCACCCACTATTTTGACGTGCATCATTCCCGGGCCGACACTTTCGAGAAAGTCGACCCCACTGATCTGGCTCGCAACGTGGCCGCCATAGCCGGCCTCACTTTTCTGATCGCTGAATCCCCTGCTGATCTGGGACCCGCCCCCGTGGCGACTCTCCCGGGCGGCTCACCCTCTGTTGGAGGTCATTGATGCGTTTTCTGAAACGTTCGCTGCAGACTTTTCTCACCCTGACGGCTTTGATTGCCGTGCTGACCACCGGCGTGGCCCTGGGCGCCGACGTGGTCGACGGCAAAAGGAATGCCGAGGACATGCGCCTGCTGCGCTCGCCCGACATTCACGGCAATACCATCGTGTTTGGTTATGCCGGTGATCTGTGGACCGTGTCGGCCAATGGTGGCGAAGCCCGCCGCCTGACCGGCTCGGTTGGCTACCAGATCAACCCCAAATTCAGTCCCGACGGCCAGTCCATTGCCTTCACCGGCAACTACGACGGCAACAATGATGTCTACACCATTCCCGCCGTGGGTGGCGAGCCCGAGCGCCTGACCTGGCATCCCGGCTTTGACCGCGTGATCGACTGGCAGCCCGGCGGCGAGGCCGTGCGTTTTCAGTCCGGACGCGAGAGCCGCACCGGACGCGACCAACAGTTGTTCACCGTATCGGCTGGCGGCGGCTTGCCCGAGCGGATGATCCTGCCCACCGGTGGCCTGAGCAGTTACTCCCCTGATGGAACCAAAATGGCTTACAACCGAATCTCGAGGGAACATCGCACCTGGAAACGTTACAAAGGTGGCATGGCCCAGAACATCTGGATCTACGATTTCAAGGCCAACACCTCTGAAAACGTGACCGAGTGGATCGGCAGCGACAACTTCCCCATGTGGCAGGGCGAGACGATTTACTACACCAGCGATCAGACCGGACGCCTGCAGATCTGGGCCTACGATACGGCCACCAAAGCCCATCGCCAGATCACCGAGCACAACGAATACGACGTGAAGAGCCCCAGCCAGGGCCCCGATGCCATCGTCTATGAAAATGGCGGCTGGTTGTACGTGCTGGACCTGAAGACCGAGAAGACCCGCAAGGTTACCGTATCGCTGCGTAGCGACAACGTGTTGACGCGCGCCACGGTCAAGAAGGTGGGCAGCAGCGTGCGTGGTGGCGATCTGGCCCCCGACGCGAACCGGGTCGCCTTTGGCGCCCGGGGCGACATCTTCACCGTGCCGGCGGAGAAGGGCAACATCCGCAATCTGACGGCCACGCCCGGTATTCGCGAGTTGACACCCGACTGGTCACCCAACGGCAAATTCGTGGCCTACCTGAGTGATGAGACTGGTGAATTTGAAGTCTGGGTGCGCAGCGCCGACGGCAAGGGCGAAGCCCGCCAGGTGACGAAGAACAGCAAGACCTACAAAATGGGACTGGACTGGAGCCCGGACAACAAGCAC
>JADGEP010000006.1:0-21170 GCA_016744275.1 Candidatus Krumholzibacteriia bacterium
GCCCTGAATTATGAGCCGGGCACCACGGCCGATTGCAGCTACACCGGTGAGCGTTTGGAAATCACCGAGAGCTTTCTGGCCGGTATCGAGAACCACTTGCTGGGCCATGATGTGCGCGAAGGACGCCGTGGTGAATTCCGCGAGGAAACCCAGCGCGAATACACTTCACGCACGCTCACTCAGGAAATCATGGTCGAAGAGAAAGACATCACCGAGACGGAACTGTACCGGCAACTGCATAAGCGGTACGTGTACAGTTTGAAGGAGAAAGTGCTCGAGCCGTTCCTGAAGAATACCAATTTCCGGCGCGCCCTGAAGGACTTCGACACCGAAGAATTCCGCACCTACGACAAACGCGTGCGCGACGACGTGACCTTCCTCATCAACAACCTGACCGAGCAATTCGGGTACACGGAGCAGGGAGCCCGCGAAGTCTGCATCTATGTGGTGGACAATGAATTGACTGAGGTATTCGAGGGCTAGAGAAGCTTTTGCCAATAGCCCACGTCCACCCACTTGCCGAACTTGTAGCCCACCTCTTTCAGTTGGGCGACTTTTTCAAATCCCAGTTTTTCATGCAGAGCAATACAGGCTGGATTGGGCAAGGCGATGCCCCCGAGGGCCGTGTGGTATCCGGCATCCTTGATGCGAGCCAGCAACTCGCGGTACAACAGTGTGCCCGTGCCCTGGCCCACAAAACCGTGCTCGAGGTAGACCGTCGTCTCCAGGGAATGTTGATAGGCGCAGCGGGATTTCCAGGCACTGCAGGCCGCATAACCTGTGACCCGCTCGGTCCCGGGATCGACCCATACCAGCCAGGGCAAATGCGGTCCAGCGGTGACAATGGTTTCGGCCATGTTGTCTTCGCTTATGGGCGACGTTTCAAAAGTGACGATGGAATTGTCGACATAGTGATTGTAGATGGCGCAAAGCGCGCCGATGTCTCCGGTTTGCACTTCCCGTATCATGGCAATGAACCCTCCCTGCCCCGTTACTCTCCGTATCCCTTCGGATTTTCCTGCTGCCACCGCCAATGATCGGCGCACATTTCTTCGATGCCCCGACTGGCGCTCCAGCCCAGTTTTGCCGCCGCCGTAGAGGGATCAGCATAACAGGTCGCGATGTCGCCCGGGCGGCGCGGTGTCACGGCATAGGCCACCTTCGCTCCGGAAACCGCTTCGGCTGCCGCCACCATTTCCAGGACCGAATACCCCTGGCCCGTGCCCAGATTGACCGGCACGCATCCGCTGAACCCTTCGAGTTTGTCGATGGCCGCCAAATGCCCCAGAGCCAGATCCACCACGTGGATGTAGTCCCGCACTCCGGTGCCATCAGGCGTATCGTAGTCATTACCAAACACACTCAGCTGCTCGCGTTGGCCCACGGCCACTTGCATGACATAAGGCATCAAGTTGTTCGGAATGCCTTGCGGGTCTTCGCCGAGACGGCCGCTTTCGTGGGCCCCGATGGGGTTAAAATAGCGCAGCAGGACTGCGGTCCAGCGCTCGTCCGAAGCGCACAGATCTCGCAGGATTTCTTCGATGAAGAGCTTGGTCTTGCCGTAGGGGTTGGTCGCCGACAAGGGAAAATCTTCAGTGATGGGCACCGTGGCCGGATCGCCATAGACTGTCGCGGACGAACTGAAAACCAGGTTGAAACAACCGTGGGCCGCCATCGCCTTCAGAAGCTCCAAGGTGCCCACAATATTATTCTCGTAGTAGCGCAAGGGAATCTCGTTGCTCTCACCCACCGCCTTGAGGCCGGCAAAGTGCACCACCGCATCAAATTTGTTCGCGGCAAAAACCTTGTCCAGGGCCGGACCGTCGCAGATATCCACTTCGTGGAATTCAATATCCCGGCCGGTCAGGGCCCGCACCCGGTGCAGGCTTTCTTCCACCGAATTGTCCAGGTTGTCGACCACAACCACTTCGAACCCCGCGTTGAGCAGCTCCAGACAAGTGTGGCTGCCAATATAGCCAGCGCCGCCGGTCACCAGAATCTTACCTGCCATCGGAATCCTTCTCCTTGGTCGCTCTCGAGTCATTGACCGAACCAGAGCCTGCTTCCAGAATATAGAAACGCCCCGAAAATTGTGCACGGCGATACCGAAATCGTGTCAAGTGATGTTCGGAACACGTTGTAGGAATGATAGCTCAGACCCAGCCATGCACAATATTCGAGGCGCTTAAATAGGCGCTGTATAGCCGTCGGGAATTTAATTTTCAGGTTTCGTCAGGTGGCATATCTAAGATGTCAGATGACTGCAGCTGAATATGCCTCCCGCACCCCCTGCGGGAATCTCCCTCAATGGGGGCCATAATAACCATGATCGGCCGCTTTTCGCAACCCCAAAGGTATATGTTCCCTGTTTGGCTTATCTGCTGAAGCAATATTACACAATATAAAAGATCAAATCCACTTCTTTTCTGACAAACAATCAAAATTGATCATTTGAGGCGACTATGACACATATGGTGTTGACTTTTGACTTCCAATCCTCTAGAATTGCTTCACTGATCCATTGGAGGCGGGCCTTTTGCAAGGCCCTGAATTTTTTTGGCTGGCCCGGCTGGCCGTGATTGTTATGCGGAGGAAGACTCGATCATGCGATCCAAAACACTTATGCCCTATCTGGTGCTTTGTATGGCGCTGACGCTGGTGGCGGGCGTTGCCCAAGCCGTCGAGAAACAGCCCGACTTGATGAACGCCGCGGCCAAGGCCACGCTGAATCCGCCGACCTCGGGTTCGCTGACCCTTGCTTCGGGCACTTACGACCGCATCTACACCTCAGGGACCGTCGATGCCCAGTGCGGTGCTGAGGCATTCGATTCCGCCAACGATGGCATGTATTACGACGTCTATTGCCTACAGGTCGATGATACGAACCCGATCGAATTGATCCTGGACGCCAACGGCACCAACATCATCGATACCGTGCTGACAATTTACTGCTCGCCTTTCGACCCGATGCATCCGGAATTGAATGTCGTGGCCTTCGATGACGACAGTGGCGAAAGCACACTCAGTGCGATCACCGCGGCCCAGAATGTCGCGCTGATTGAAGGCCAGGAATACTGGCTGGTCATCAGCAGCTATGGCGCCAACATGACCGGCGACTACGTGATCCAGAAAAGCGGCAATGTGTACGACTGTGGTGTCGTGACCAATGAGCTGGCCACCTGGGGCGCCATCAAGGGCATGTACCGCTAGAACTGCCCAGATAAAAGTTCGCAAAAAAATCCCCCTCTTTCGCCCGGAGGGGGATTTTTCTATGGCATTCATCCGAGAAACGATCAGGAGCGCGCCGCCTCGAAGGAAGACATGGCCGCCATGTTGGCAATCTTCGCCACGGTTGACGAAGCGGAAACCATGTTGATCGGCTGTTTGAGACCATAGAGCAAGGGACCGATCACCTCACGCTGTCCCAGATGCCCCACCAGTTTATAAGCGATGTTCGCACTCTGCAGATCAGGGAAGACCAAGACATTCGCCTGTCCCCTGACCTGACAATTCGGCACGTTCTTGCCGCGCATGCCCTCGATCACCGCTACGTCCCCCTGCATTTCACCGTCAACCCGCAGTTCGGGGTGTTCCCGGTTCAGAATCTCGACGGCTTCGCGCACCCGGGCGCTTTCGGGCCGGTCATTGTCGCCGAAATTCGAGAACGAAAGCATCGCCACCACGGGCTCAATATTGAAATGACGCGCCACCGTGGATGCCACCAACGCAATTTCCGCCAGTTGTCGGGCGTCGTTCACAAAATTCACCGTGGTGTCGGCAAAAATGTAGACCTTACCCTCGACCAGCAGCACGTGCATGCCCACTACCCGGCTGATGCCCGAGCGCAACTCGGCCAACGGCAAGACAACCCGCAGGGTGTCGACATAGGTGCGGTCGGCGCCGCAAACCATGCCGTCGGCCTCACCGTTGCGCAGCATCATCACCCCATGGTGCATCGGCCGCTTCACCAGGCGGCGGGCCTTCATGACATCATATCCCTTGCGGGCCCGTTCCTTGAACAGCATCTGCGCCATGTCTTCACTGTTGGGGCACGACACCGGGTCCTTCAAGGTGATGCCCTTCAAGTCCACGCCGTACTTCTCCGCCAACTCGCCGATTATTTCGGTATTGCCCAATAGGATCGGGTGGCAAAAACCGTGGTCGGCCGCCATACGCGAAGCTTCCAGAACTCGCTGTTCCTCGCCCTCGGAAAAGACAATCCGGCGTGGCGACGCCTGAGCTTGGCTACGGATAGTGTGCATCACCATCAGGCTCTTGTTGTGCATGCCCTCGAGACGTTCCTGGTAGCCGTCCCAATCGGAGATCGGCTCCTGGGCCACGCCCGTTTCCACCCCGGCCTTGGCCACAGCCAACGCCACAATCGGCAATACCCGGCTGTCGAAGGGCTTGGGAATGATGTACTCCGGACCAAACTCAAAATGAGTGCCGCCGTAGGCTGCAGCCACTTCGGCGGGCATGGGTTGGCGCGCCAGCTCGGCCAGGGCGATGGCCGCCGCCAATTTCATTTCTTCATTGATCGCCTTAGCCCGAATGTCCAACGCCCCGCGGAAGATGAACGGGAAGCCCAGCACATTGTTCACCTGATTGGGGTAGTCGCTGCGACCGGTAGCCATGATCACATCCGGACGCGCTTCAAGAGCATCCTGGTAGGTGATTTCGGGATCAGGATTCGCCATGGCAAAAACGATGGGCTTGTCGGCCATGGAGCGGATCATGTCCTTGTCGACCAGGCCAGCCACCGAGCAACCGAGGAAGACATCCGATCCTTTCATCGCCTCGGCCAGGGTGCGCCGTTCCGTGTCGTTGGCGAAGTACTCCTTGTACTCGTTCATGCCTTTGGTGCGGCCCTTGTAGCAAACACCTTTGCTGTCGGCCAGCAGGAAGTTGGCCCGCGGCACGCCCAGGTTCTCGATCAACTTGGCGCAAGCGATGGCCGCTGCGCCGGCGCCCGAAACGACAACCTTCAGCTCTTCGATTTTCTTGCCTTGAAGCTGCGCCGCGTTGATCAATGCGGCAGCCGAGATGATGGCGGTGCCGTGCTGATCATCGTGGAACACCGGAATGTTCATGGTCTCTCGCAGTTTTTTCTCGACCACGAAACATTCGGGGGCCTTGATGTCTTCGAGGTTGATGCCGCCGACAGTGGGCTCAAGCAACTGGCAGAACTTGATGATCTCGTCCGGGTCTTGGGTGTCGATTTCCAAATCAAACACATCCACGTGGCCAAATCGCTTGAAGAGCACGCCCTTGCCTTCCATGACGGGCTTGCCCGCCAGTGCCCCGATATTGCCCAGACCGAGGACAGCCGAACCGTTGCTCACGACGGCAACGAGGTTGCCGCGATTGGTGTAACGGTAGGCATCGGCGGGATTGTTTTCGATGGCGGTGCAGGGTATCGCCACACCCGGCGAATACGCCAAAGACAAATCGTGAGCAGTGAGGCAAGGCTTGGTGGGCACGACTTCGGTTTTGCCGGGGCGTCCCTCTTCGTGATAGTCCAGTGCGTCCTGATCCCTGACGGCCATAACTTCCATCCTTTCATTCGGTGGAATTCCGGAATATGATCACCCTTCGATAGTCATTCCACAGGTCGCAAAAGTCCAGCATGGACACAGGCCGGAGGGGCCGAATTGCAAAGTTTTATTGACAGTCTTAGCACTGTGGTGGGAGATCTCGGCGGCGGCATTTTTTCGTTCGTCCCCCTGATCGCCGTGATCCTGATTCTCATTGTCGTGAACAGGCTCTTGAACCGGCAGGCGCAGCGCACCACCGGACTGCGCTTTCGCAATCAGTTGATCATCGCCGGGGTGTCCTTTGTTGGCGTCCTGGTGGTCATTGTGGTCTTGCCTCTTGAGTCCGGGGTGCGGGGCCAATTGCTCACCCTGGTGGGTATCATCATCTCAGTGACCATCTCGCTCAGCTCGTCGACATTTTTGGGCAACGCCATGGCCGGCGTCATGCTCAAAACCGTGCGCAATTTCCGCTCGGGAGATTTTGTGCAGGTGGGAGACCATTTTGGGCGAGTGACCGAGCGCGGTCTGTTTCACACCGAGATCCAAACACCCACCCGCGACCTCACCACCTTGCCCAACCTTTATCTCGCCACTACGGCCGTCAAAGTCGTGCGGGCTTCGGGCACCATTGTCGACGCCACCGTTTCCCTGGGTTTCGACATCCCTCACGGCCGGGTTGAAGCCCTGTTGATGGACTCCGCTCGGGTGACAGGCCTGAAAGAGCCCTTTGTCCAGGTGCTGGACCTGGGTGATTATTCGGTGACCTATCGGGTGGCGGGACTGCTTGAAGACACCAAACGGTTGCTCACATTCCGCTCCCGTTTGCGCGTTGCCATGCTGGACTGCCTGCACCAGGACGGGGTGGAGATTGTCTCGCCCAACTTCATGAATGTGCGTGATTTTGATCCGCGCCATGACTTTGTGCCCTCACCGGGCACCGCACCGACCCCGATTACAGCCGACGCACCCGTTGAGGTCGTATTCGACAAGGCCGAAGATGCTCAGACCTTATCAAGCTTGCGCACGGACCTGGAAAAATTGGGTGATCGCCTGAGGGCCATCGCCGAAGAACTCAAGGCGACGACAGATGCCGAGGCAGAACGCAAAGCGCAGGCCGAGGCGGCAGAAATCAAGGTCCGGATGGCACGATTGCAGGCAGAAATCGAAGAGGCGGAGTTGCGAGAGAAAGCGGACGATTGAACCGGTGATCAGGTGTTGGATTCGCGGGTTGCCAATACCCGAGCCAGAACCTGTTTGAGCGCGGCCTTGTCGAATGGTTTTTTCAAGGCGCCCTGGAATCCGTACTGCCGGCAGTTGGCAAGAACCGGATCATTGGAATACCCGCTGGAAACGATCACGGCAGCTCGCGGATCAATTTCCAACAGCAGTTGCACCGCTTCTTTGCCCCCCATTCCGCCAGGGACAGTCAGGTCCATGATCACGGCGTCAAATCTCATATCAACCGCCATGGCCGATTCATACATTTGCAACGCCTGCCGCCCATCGGTAGTCACGACACAGGTCTGCCCCAACCCCTGAAGCAAACGGCCGCACACATCCAACAGGTCCTTTTCATCGTCCATGACCAGAATTCTGCTGGGCGGCAGTTCCACCGTCTCGGCCGGTGGCAAGTCGTCCTGAACCGGCACCGATGTCGCCGGCAAGGCCAAAGTGAATACCGACCCCTGCCCCGGCTCTGAAATCACTGAGAGACGACCGCCATGACGACGCACGATGGAGTGGGCAATGGCCAGGCCCAGGCCAGTGCCCTGTTCCTTAGTGGTGTAGTAGGGATCAAAGATGCGGGCCAGTTCTTCTTTAGCCATGCCCGAGCCCTGGTCATGCACTTCCAGTTGCACCCAATTTTCATTACCCAGTTGGGTGTTTCGTCCCCGGACAAACACGGTGCCGCCACCATCCATCGCCTGGCTCGCGTTGAGAAACAGGTTGTTCAGAACTTGCCCCATTTGCCCACGGTCCACTTCGACATTCCACAAATCGGGGGCCAGGTCCAGCTTGCAAGAAGCCGACGCCCCGCTCAAGGCCAGAGTCGCAGCCTGGCGAATGACGTGCGGCAGGGAGGTCGGCATCAGGTCCGGATCGCCGCCTTTGGCAAAGGTCAAAAACTGTTCCGTCAGATTGCGGGCAGTCTCGGTCGCGGTTTTCACCTTGTTCAACTGAGAGTGCTCCCGAGGGCCAATTTCGGTCGCCTCTTCAACCAGGGAGACATTGCCCAAAATGATTGTCAGCAGGTTGTTGAAATCGTGAGCGATGCCACCGGCCAGTACTCCCAGAGATTCCAGCTGTTGCGCCCGAACCCGTTGGTTGTCCATTTCCCGCCGAGCAGTGATATCCCGGAATGCCAAAACCGTCCCCCGCGCCTGCTCGTTGGATCCAGCCAAAGGGGCCACTGAGATCTCAATCCAACTCAGGCGCCCTTCATCTCCAGACAGGGTGTGAATCGTGGGCGCTCCCGCTCGCAGGGAAACGCGCGGCGTGACATCCATGACTTCGGCCAACTCGCGCCCCTGAAGATTATGTTCGCCGCACCCGAGCATCTGCTCGGCGGCCGAATTGCACATCACAACCCGGTCAACCGAATCTAAGGTGATCACGCCGTCGGAAATGCTGGTCAGGGTGGCAGCCAAACGCCTTGATTCGTCGCGCACGTTCTTTTCGGACCGCTCCAACTCAGCTGTGCGCTCGTGCACCTGCACCTTCATCCGTTTGGCATAACGCCGCCCGGACATGAACGAGGCAAAGAGCCACAGGAAAACAAGAACCGCCGCGGCCACCATCAGCACGAACCACCAACGGGCGGTCAAAGGAGGCAGGATGACAATCTCCATCGAACTGGCGGTTGAGGTGAATTTCCCCTGGGCTGTCTGCATCCGGACATGAAAGCGATAGGTGCCAGGCGGGACATTCGTGTACCGCACCGAACGCCCGGGCAAGAGATCAGGGCCCTGCCAGGTTTCCTCAAAGTTTTCGAGCCAGGTCATGAACCGGATGTGGGATTCATCTTTGAAAGTGACGCCACGGAATTTCACATCAATCGCCATCACGGGCCCGGTCAACCTTGCCGGCTCAACGACGTCATGGGGCTTGCCATCAAAGGCCACACTCGTGATCTCAAGCAGTGGCGGCGCGAGAATGGGCTCATCAAACTCGGCCCGGTAGACCGTCAGCCCCCGGTCGGTTCCGATCCAGATGTCGCGATTCGGTCCCATCTTCAAGGCGTCCCGGTTGGTTTCAGTGCCGAGCAATCCGTCACGGTTGGTCAGGTGCACAACGTCTTGGCCATCCCAACGCAAGACACCGTTGTCCGTGCCAAACCAGATCCGGCCTCGCGCATCCGCCAGGATCCCATACACCGGACGTTCGATTTCCGGCCAGGGTGCCGCCACCTTGACCAATTCATCGCCACGGATCATACAGAGTCCGGCCACCGTGCCGACCAGCATTTCACCGGCAGCTGTTTCAAACAGGCAGTAGGCGTTTTGAGTCCTTTCCCCGGGCACGGTAGAGAAAGATTTCAGCACGCCATCCTTCAGGCGAAAAACGCCAAAATGGCCCGAGGCAATGTAGATGGAGCCGTCGCTGGCTTCGACAATCCGGCGTATCAGAAGCGCCCTCTGGCCAGCAAATTCGGTAAAATCGACCGTTTCAAAATTTTGGCCATTGTACCGTTGCAAGAATTGGTTGGTGCCCACCCACATCTGGCCCTTGCGGTCAAAAAGGAGAGAATAGGCACCTGGACTGAGTCCCGCTTCGGGTGGCAAAAAACCGGCAGTGCCATCCGGCAGAATTTTGCCCACGCCCAACCGGTCGGCGGCGAACCAAACTTCGCCGGTCGGACTTTCGGCCAGATCACTCACCCGCTCCAGGTTGGGATTGTCATAACCAAAGGCCACCGTATGGGGGGGCGAATTCAGGAAGGTCAAGCCGCCAAAGTGCCCCAGCACCATTTGCCCGTCTCGTTTGATCAGAATGGCACTGACCTCGTCATCCAACAGACCATGGCGGGTGTCGTACCCCGCCAAACTGCGGTTCGTCAACTTGCTGACACCACGCAACCCCGCCACCCAAACATGCCCTTCGCGATCCAGTAGGAAATTCGTGGCGCCCAGGGACTGCAAGCCATTGACGCGTGCTACCTGCTCCAGGCCGTAGCGTGGGTGGAAAAAATACACCTGGCTTTGATCGCCGAAATACAGCCCGCCGGTTTGGTCGGCCAAGGCCGAAGATCCTTCTGACGGGGCGACCAATTCCAGACGCAGATCGTCTGCCAGCACTTGCATATTGTCCGGTGCACCGATACCGACCCAATCGTTGCCCACCACCCACAACCCAATGCCGTCAAAAGCAGCAGCCACGGCAGTGATGGGTTCGGTGAGAGTCGTCGGGGAAACAGTCCAAGTGGCCGGATCGATCACGTAGAGGCCTTCAGTGGTCGCGACGTTCAACCCACCGCCAGCAAAAGCCATATTTCCCAGTTTTGTCCCTGTCTGGAAAAAACGCCATTGTCCAGTGCACCAAACGGCCACCACCCCATGTCGATTCGCCATTGCCAGGAAAGGGTCACCGTTCGGTGTCTCTCCCAAGGCAAAACTGGTGTGGTGCCTCTCAAAGAACTTGTCTTCCGGCAACTCGATTTCCCGCCAAACCGACTCATCGTAAACAGAGACGGTGAGTCGCCCGCCCAGGCTGACGGTCCACATGCGATCACGGTTGTCGCGCCCGACAAATATATGCTTCGACGTTTGTCTGCTGCCAAAGGACCCGAAATGATCCCACTCCACCCCATCAAAGCGAGACAACCCGCGAGCCGTCGCAAACCAGATAAAACCGTGCTGATCCTGGGCGATATCCAGCACCGTGCTGCTCGGCAATCCGTCAACTTCATTGTAAGTGTGAAAATGGTACTGCTGCGCCACCGCGGGAGCGGCCGCCAATACAACAAAGACAGCAGTCAGGATGAGATGCAGGATGCGCATGGGTCCTCTTTGCAGTCGCCGACACTCTGGGCACCAACCACAGGATCATTTAGAAAGACCGGCCCTGCGAATCGGTTGCCCCGCAACATACCATTCAGCCTTCCCCGGAGCAATACCCATGACACGGGTCAGTACATCAGGCCCGATTCATCGGCATTTCCCGCCCGCGCCCACTCCAACAGAAGTTGCCGTTCACCATCATCCAATCGGGCTTCCGGATGGCCCAGAGCGTAACTGCGCGGCGGCATCTCACGCCGAGACACCTGGTCTTCTATGTCACGCAACAGAAGGTCCTGGGTTACGAAATCAAAGGTCGGCCATCGGGAAAAATTCAGATCCTTGCGCCCCTTTTCCACGTGCCCGGCGACCCACCACGAGATCGGCGCGACCCGGCTGTACCAGGGCCACACCGTTTCGTGGGAATGGCAATCGAAACAGGCTTTGACAAGGACAGCCTTGACTGCGGGCGACGCCTGGATGTCCGATAGCACGGGGGGATTGGTCTGCTGGACGGGTATGAATTGGGCCACGATCAGGAGTGTCACCCCCAGAGCAACGCTCCACTTGATCAACCTGCCCAGACGCAGCTTCACGCCTAAGGCTCGAGCAGTTGCAGCATGCGCTGGGCGTGCCCGTGGTCCGGAACAATGGCCAGGGCCTTGTCGATGTTGACTCGGGCTGCGTCCTTGTCACCGGCGGCGAGATCAAACTGAGCCAGCATCAGGTAACTGTCGGCATGATCCGGATTCATTTCCAGATTCAACTCCACCATGCGGCGTGCACCGGACATGTCGCCGGTTGTCTGAGCCAATGTTTCCGCCACCGTCGCGAGCGTCATGGGCGTGAAGTCGTAGGATCCGGAGCCGTAGTAATTTTCGCGCAGGTCGCGGTACTTGGTTTCGCCCGACTCGATGCCGTCCTTGCTGATGGTCTTCAGCAAGAGGTTGTCCAGAGTGCGCGGGTTTTCGACACCGCGATGACAGGTTACGCAACGCACCTGAAAATCATGCTCGCCCGTTGCCGCAGGCAGCAGGTTGGAGTTGATTTCTTTCGTCATGGTGATCATGCCGCGCGCGATTTCCTTGTAGGGTTTCTCGTCGCTGGACCAATCAAAGCTGGAGAAATCACCGGGAATCTTTTGCACATGGCAGTCCGAGCAGCGCATGCCCAGGGCAGCCGAAAAGGACTTCATCGTGCCCAGCAATTCGCGCTTGCCGATGTCCTGGGGCAATACCTTCAGGTTGGTGTACGTATCGGGCACCTGGGCTGAGGCCCCCGCGGCCAACAGTGCCAGCAAAGCGAGGCTGAGGGCAAAGATCTTCATGGGTTTCTCCCGGATGAGGGTTGCAGTACGATGCGGCATTATAGGCGCCACCGGTGAAAACGTAACCCATTTTCAACAGCCATCAGCCACTTTCGCCAGTGCCGTCCGGATGCCTTCAAGCTATCATGGGCGCCTACAGACGACATTTTTCCCGAACTCCAGAGGTGCCCATGTCCACCAAATCGCGAGACGCTGCCATCCGGGTGCTGATGATGCCCCGGGACACCAATCACCACGGCACCATCTTTGGCGGCGTGATTCTCAGCCACATCGATCAGGCCGGAGCCGTCGGTGCAATCCGTCGCGGGTGTCGCCAGGTCGTGACCGTGGCCATGGATCAGGTCGTATTTGAGCAACCGGTGGAAGTCGGCGATCTGGTCAGTTTCTATGCCGAAGTGGTTCACGTGGGGCGCACGTCTCTGAAGGTGCAGGTCATGGTCGAAGCCGACCGTCGCTCTGGCGAAACCGTAGCTGTCACCAGAGCCGAAGTCACTTATGTGCACATCGGCAAAGACGGCAAACCTGTCGTGGTTCCGCCCGCCGATTGATCGCCGTCTATTTGCCGTATTTGACGGAACAGCCGTAGGGCAAGGTCGAATTTTTCGTCACCTTGCCTCCGGACAAGATCGCCTTCAAGGCCGCTTGCACATAATTCATTTGGCCCAGCTTGCTCGGCGAACGGTTGTCATCAATGGCCCCGTTGTAGACGACGATGCCCTCGCTGTTGATGACAAACATGTGGGGAGATGTTTTTGCCTCATAGGCGCGGCCCACGGTGCCAGGTTCGTCCATGAGCACCGGGAAATTCATTTCATATTCGACGAGGGCCTTCTGGTTGCGTTCCAAGCCCGCCCCTTGGCGCCCCGCCGCACTGGAATTGATCGCCAACCACACCACATCCTGGTCTTGAACTGCTGCAAAAGTTTCGTTCATCGTACGCGCGTTCAAGTGGTGCTTCTTGATGAACGGGCAATCCGGATTGAACCATTCCAGAACCACGGTCTGGCCCGCATCCAGGTACACCTGCAAATGGTGCTCCTGGCCGGATGTGTCTCGCAGCTTAAAATCCGGGGCCTTCTCACCGGGGGAGATCGTGGCCCCGGCCCAGCCCGCAAACAAGGCCGCCAATAGGGCACCCACCAGAACAAGACGCATCAATCGCATGATCAACCTCCAGCCGAATCAGGTGACAAAAGCCTGGCGGGAAAATCCGCCACAAAGGCCCGAATGGACCCGCCCTTTTCCTTGATGGTGACCAGGCCGCGCACTGGCCCCACCGTTTCCCCCTCAGCCTCAAAACGCAAAGCCAGATGCGGCCCGTGGCCGTCGCGGATCACATTGACCAGCTTGCCGCAATCGACGGTGGGCATGAAGCTCAGCACAGCGCCATCGGTCCCTTCGAAATGGAATTTCTGCCCCTCCCAATGA
Source organism: Candidatus Krumholzibacteriia bacterium (assembly GCA_016744275.1). Lineage (GTDB taxonomy): Bacteria > Krumholzibacteriota > Krumholzibacteriia > LZORAL124-64-63 > LZORAL124-64-63 > JAGRNP01. The sequence goes on from JADGEP010000006.1 coordinate 13,284, forward strand.
GGGTTGAGCAGGCCTGCCGGTAAAGGCACGGGCATTTTGGCCAAGGCGGCGGTGCTCGCGGCGCTCGGTGGACCGTCGTGGTGCTCCGCCAAAGGGATTTTGATGGAAACAGTGTCTTTGCCCGGCACGCAGGAAGTCTTGCAGGCCAACCATTCAACCTGACCGGTCAGCGCAACGACGCTGCCCAGGGGCGCGTTGGCCGGCACGCCGACCTTCTGCAACAAGACCAACTCTTCATGATAGACGTGGTCCAGGATGTCTCCCTCGCTGAGATAGCGCACCGCCGGCGGCCAATGCAGGCCGCCGGCGGTCCAGCCTGCCGGCAGCTCCAGATCAACCGTCGGGGCAAACCCGGAATCGTTGCGGTTGGTCGCGTACAAATGCCAATTCTCGGCCATGGAGAAACGCCACACCAAGGTGATGCTTTCGCCGGGAACACCTTCTGCATAGTCCGTACTGACAGTGATCAAAACCGGATTGTCGTCGTTGGGGCCGGGCGCGCTGCATCCGGCGAGAGCCAGATTCAGGAACAACGCCACCGACAGGCCGCAGAGAATTGGGGCAGTATTTTTCATGCCTCCCACCATAGATTGAGTGGCCCGCGGCCGCCACCCGATTGGGAGAAGGCAAAAGCAGGCCATGATCACTCAGCGGGAATCTAATTGTCGAAGGTTTCCTGATTGTGATCTTCGAACTCGATCAGGCTCTCTTTGTGGCCCGGCTCGATGGGAGCAATCATGGGGTCGCGCGCGTCGACAAACATCACCTTACGCATGCCGGCCCCGACAGCGTCCATATGGTCGCCATCCTTGCCGATCTGCGCTGTGCCTTCGAGCACACAAACACAGGTCACGTCATCATTCTTGAAGACGGCAATGGTGGTGCCGGTGATTTCGACGCGGCCCTCGGTGGTCAGAATCAACATATCACTGCCGGGGAATCCGGGGCCGGTCTTGATGCGGAATTCGCCCTGATGCACGATCGTTTCGTAGGCATAATCGTCATGGGAAGGATTGCCCGGCAACGTGAATTCCGCCGGACCGGCCACACCCAGGACCAGGACCCGCCCCAGCACGACATCCAGCTCCACACCTTCGGGCACTGCAATGTGAGCCGTTGGCGTGATCAATTTGGCCACGGCGGCACGGTCGCTGACATCAACGGTCTCTCCATTGACCGTCACGACGCCACTGCCGCGCACATCTTCCATGGTCCACTGGGGGTCATTGTCCGAGAAAATCACGATGGCCAGCATGGCCGCCATGGCGGGTACGATCGCCCACATGCGCTTGCGGCTGCGGCGTTTCTTCGGTTCCAAATTATTCGGTTCAGTCTCCAGCGGCATTTCCACGATCTTCGCCGGCGCATCGATCCCAGCCTCGCTCGAATCTTCGCCAGCGGCAATCTCACCGGATATGAATTGCTGACGCAACTTCTCGCGGAAGGCGTCATTGGCGCGCACCTCACCCAGATCGCGGACAGACTGCTGCAGCTGCCGTTCTTCCGGGGTCAGGTTCATGTTGTCGCGCTCGCTCATTCCAACACGTCCGGTCTGTGGTCCTTAAGCAGCTCTCGCAGCTTGCCCAGGGCCCGTGAATATCGTTTCCTGACGGCCGGCGCCGCTTCGCCGATCAAAGCGGCGATCTCTTCGTGGTTCAGGCCCTGCATGTCGTGCAGCACCACCACCAGGCGCATGGACTCCGGCAATTGGTCCAAGGCCTCTTCGAGCAAGCGCCCGTGATCGGCCTCGACCGCCACCTGCTCGGGCGTGGCGCTGGTTGCCGCCACGTTCTCAGTGAACTCGGGCTTGGCGTCCAGGGACAGGGTCTGTTTGTCCTGCCGTCCCTGACGTGAACGCCATTTTTCACGACACAGATTGGTCGTGATCGTCATCAGCCAGGGCGCGGGGTCTCGCGTCACATCCAGCTGGTGGGCCGCCTTGTGGACCCGCAGGAACAATTCCTGGATGATGTCCTGGGCGGCAGCTTCATTGCCCAACAGGCGATAGGCCAGGCTGTACAGACGCTCAAAATAGGCGTCAAAAAGCCGGCCGAGGGCCTCGGGATCCCGGGCGCGGACCAATTCCAGGTCGGCTGCCGTCAGGAGCGAGCTGGGCGGATCTGTGTTTGGCGTGGCATCGTTTTGATGCGGGCCCATGCTCACCTCCTGTCAATAATAGGAACCGGGGACCAAAAGTGTGACCTCATTTAAGAGGCATTCCGACGATTGCAGCCAGCATCGGTCAAAATTGCACAATTGACCAGTCCCAATTTGGCCAGATCTGGTATAGTTGCCCCACATTCTCCACTGGAGGCAACCCGATGGTGCGTTACGCGTTGTTGAGAACGGCGATGGATCCCCTGCTGGCCGTAGCTGGGCCCCAGGGACTGGCTTGCCTGATGTTCATGCCCCGCGCCTGGGAACACCATACCCGCGCCCATGCCTTCGCCCGCGAGCTAGAGCCGGACAATCCGGAGATCCGGGAAGATCCCGCCGCCTTCGATGACCTGACCGACCAACTGGCTGAATATTTTGTGGGGCGGCGCACCACATTCGACTTGGAACTGGACCTGCGGGGCACCGATTTCCAGATCCGCACCTGGCGCCAATTGCAGCAGATTCCCTACGGCAAACTGCGCACCTATGGCGAGATTGCCCGCGCCCTGGAGCAACCCAAAGCCACCCGCGCGGTGGGCCAGGCAGCCGGCCACAACCCGTTGCCGATCATCATTCCCTGCCATCGTGTGATCGGCCAAGGCGGTTCTCTGGTCGGATTCGCCAGTGGCGTCACCACCAAGGCCCGCCTGCTGCGGCTCGAAGGCCACACCCTCGGCGATGGCGACCGCCTCGAGGAGCCGCGACTCTTCTAACATGACAACCCTCGACTGGACAATCATCGTCATCATGTACGCGGTCATCGTGGCTGCTGTGCAACTCACCCGCGGCCGGATGCGCGGCGTGGCCGACTACCTCGCCGCCGGACGCCTGGCCGGGCGCTATTTGCTCACCATCTCGGCCGGCATCGCGGGCCTCGGCGCCATCACCGTGGTGGCCAATTTGGAAATGGGCTACGAAGCCGGCTTCGCCCAATACTGGTGGGGCCTGACCACGGCGGTGGTGCATCTGGCCGTGATGGTCACTGGTTGGGTCACCTACCGCTTTCGCCGCACCCGCGCCCTGACCCTGGCCGAATTTTTCGAGCGGCGCTATAGCCGCCGGTTCCGCATCTTCGCCGGCTCGGTGGCCTTCGGCGCGGGCCTGATCAATTTCGGCATTTTTCCAGCCGTGGGCGCGCGGTTCTTCATCCACTTTCTGGCCCTGCCCGAAGTGTGGACAGTGGGCCCGCTGGCCGTGCCCGTCTTTCCGGCGGTCATGGCCATCCTGCTGATCACGGCGGTGTACTTCGTTCTGGCCGGCGGACAAGTCGCCGTCATGGTCACGGACTTCATCCAGGGCACTTTTGCCAACATGGTGTTTCTAGCGGTGGCGCTCTTTTTGCTGTTGAAAGTCGGCTGGGCCGACGTGGGCGAAGTCATGTCCCAAACCGCCGCCGGGCATTCCAAAATCAATCCCTACGACACAGCCTTTGTTTCGGATTTCAATTTTTCCTACTTCATGATCGGGGCCATCGGCCTGCTCTATGGCGCCATGAGTTGGCAAGGCACGCAAGCGTATTACAGCAGCGCCCGCACCGCCCACGAGGGCAAGATGGGCGGCGTGCTCACCCTCTGGCGCAATCGCTCCCAGGAAACCTTTCTCACCCTGATTCCGATCCTCATCTTCACCGTCATGCGGCATCCGGATTGGAGCGGCGTGGCCGACGAAGTGCAGAGCCTTCTGGCGAGCATCGACAATGAAGCGGTGCGGGGCCAGATGCGCGGCCCGGTTGCCCTGGCTACGCTATTGCCCCGTGGTCTGGTCGGCGCTTTTGGGGCCCTGATGGTGGGCGCCTTCATCAGCACCCACAACACCTACCTGCATTCGTGGAGCAGCATTTTTGTGCAGGACATCGTGCTGCCGTACCGGCGCAAACCGTTGTCACCGAAAGCCCACTTGCGGCTTTTACGCGGTGCGGTCATCGGTGTGGCGCTGTTCATTTTTGGCTTCAGCCTGCTGTATAAACAGAGCCAGGCCATCCTCCTGTTTTTTGCCCTCACCGGGGCCATTTTCGCCGGCTGGGCCGGGGCCGTGATCATCGGTGGCCTGTACACGCGCTGGGGCACGACGGCGGCGGCCTGGGTGGCGAGCATCACCGGCGTCACTCTGACTGTTACCGGGTTCGTTTTGGAGCAGGCGCAGCGCGTATGGCGCGAAGACGGCACTGCATTTTGGGGTTTGCTGGATGGCTTGGGACCCGAGCGTGCCATGGCCTGGGCCACCTGGGTGAATGCCCACCTGCCCAACGGTCAGATTCTGTGGGGTTGGGCCATGTGGGTGTGCACGGCGTTGTACGTGCTGGTCTCGCTGGCTCAGAAATACTTCGGACATCAGGCTGGCTTTGATCTGGATCGGCTGCTGCATCGGGGCGCCCATGAAATCGCTGGTGAAGTTGAGAGCGGAAACGCGCGCACCAGTCGCGGCTGGCGGGCTCTGGCGATCACCGACGAGTTCAGCCGGCGCGACAAATTCCTCTACCTCGCCACCTACGGTTGGAGCCTGGCCTGGGTGCTGGTTTTCATCGCCGGTACCATTTTTTTCCTGACCCGCCGGATCAACGGCGGCGATTGGTCCGCCTACGATTCGCTGTGGCTGGGTTTCTGGCACACCAAGCTGTGGCTCGAATTGGGAGTTTCCGCCGTGGTCATCGTCTGGTTCACCATCGGCGGCGTGCGGGATGTGAAGGCGCTTTTGCGGGGCCTGAAACAGCAGGACCCCACCAAACAGGATGACGGATTTGTCTCATAAAAAGGGGCCGGCCCGAAGCAACGGGCCGGCCCAGCAGTACCCGGAACCTACATGCCCCACAACGTCATCGTATCAACCTTGTGTCCCATCAGTTTCATATAGTAAAACAGCTGTGCCTTGTGACTGGCCAGATGATCCACCATATGCAGCAGGTGATGCCCCAGCAGCAGTTGGTTGTCCGGTTCCCATGGCGCTGCCGATTTCATCGTGGCCAGATTCTTTTCGCCAGCCTTCTCGAGCATTTGCAAAGCCACCTCACGGTCAGCAGCCAGGGCCTTGCGGGCCTCGGCCACACTGTCCACCGACGGCAATTGTTCGGCGGTGGGCATTTTTGGCGCTTGATCAGCGTCTCCGGCGCCGCCTTCAGGCATGCCCCAGTCTCCGGTCACAAAGCCCTGGCAACACAGACCACAGGCCGTATTGATATGAGCCAGCAATTGCCCGACGGTCATCCAGTTTTCACCAGTAGCCGGTTTCCAATCCAGGTCCGCGTCCTTGAGCAAGCCCACCATGTTGTCAGTTGCCTGATACGTGGAATTCATTTCGCGGGTCAACAATTCGGTCCAATTCATGATCATTCTCCCAAAATCGAGTAAAACAACAGCCTGCGGGGGCAGATGAAGAATAACTGAAACAATGGCGAAAAGAAAGCGAAAACACTCCCACCTCTTTTCAAGGGCAATTTGGTGAGGTATATTCATGTCACTTATCAAATCGTTTCACCTTGGCCGAAAATCGCTCTCTTATGATTAGGCTTCAATTCAGCAAAATGCTGTTTATCGGATGTTTCGTTCTCCTGGCGATGGTTTCAGTCTCTTCGGCTGCCACCCTCACGGTGGATCGCCATGGCAATGGCGACCACATCACCATCCAGGATGCCCTTTTTGCCGCGGATTGGGGCGATGAAGTGGTGGTTCTGCCGGGTGTATATCTCGAGAACCTGGTCATGGTCAGTGGAGTACACCTCACGAGCCTTGAAGGCCCCGCCGAGACCATAATTGATGGGCAAGGCACTCGCTGTATTGAGGTCCCTCAGTGCGCCCCCGGAACCGCGATCAGTGGGCTCACCTTGACCAATGGCGGGGGCGAGCAAGGCGGTGGGATCTGGGTATTCGACAATTCCGCCGTCGAGATTTCAGGAAATATCATCAGCAATTGCAAGGTCAGGTACGAAGGGGCGGGCATTCACGTGCAGCGGTACAGCTACGCCAGCATTCACCACAACCGCTTTCTCAACAACAGCTCTCCCATGGCCGCGGCCATCTCGGTCATTGTCTATTCCAGCGTTGAAATCCGGGACAACGAATTTGTGGGCAACCGGAGTGAAATCCGGGCTGCCGCCATTGGCGTGCACGAATCCCACGCTGAAATTGTCGACAATCGGTTGTTTGACAACGTCGGCGGCCAGACCACCGGCAATGTCGATTTTTACAAAGCCACCGGCAGGGTCTCCAACAACGTTTTTGTGGGCAATGTCGGTACCGAAGGCGGGGCCAGTTGCGTGGCTGTCCGGCACGGCAGCTCGCGGGTCACCATTGTGCGCAACATCTTTGCCGAAAATACCGGCGGCCCCGCATTGCTCACCGACGCCTGTCAGTCGGTGTCCTGCAACATCTTCTGGGAAAACACGGAACCTCACACGGGCCTGTGCCCGCCAATCGGCCAGGAAGGCAACCTGCAGGTCGATCCGGTGCTCTGCCCTGACAACCGAGGCTACGCCGAAGAGAGTTCGCCTTGCCTGACCATGCGGTGCGGCCGTATTGGCTTGTCCAGACAGCCGAAAAATGGCAATTGAGTCAACAAAACGGCATCTGATGGTGTTTTTGTGTTATCATCACAACGCTCGTGACGGAAGATTCAATTGATGATCGCTCAACCCGATTGGCAGTTCATGAGGCGGCCTGTCTATTTGTGGATTGTCCTGGTATTGCTGTGGCCTTCATCGGCAGCGATAGCCGTGGACCGGTCTGCCGACGGCCCTGTGGATTTTCGCGAAGAATTGATCAACCTGCCCTATGCCACCGAGATCGTTCCCCGCCTGATCCCACACATCAAATATGGCCGAGCCGATGGCCGGCCCTTCCTCTTTGTCCCGTTTAATGGCGATGGCCTCGACGATCTCGTCCGCGCTGATTCGAATGGGCTCGTCGTCGAAGATCTCGCGGATTCCAATCGCGTCCTGGCCAGGGTCTCATTGGATGCCGAATACGCCCACGAGGGTGCGCCGGCCTTCAGCCTGACGCAGTGTCCCGATTTGAATGGTGACGGGCGCGCCGAGATTGTTGCCATCGGCCACACCGAAAATTCCATGGCTTGGCGCGTTTGGGTACTGGACGGCAAAGACCTCAGCTTCATCTCGACAACCCTACTGCCAGCTGGCCAAGACATCCGCCGGGACGGCCGTTGGGACGGCGTCTACCGCCACGCCAACAGCATGCATTCGATTGACGACGCCAAGCGCCCCATCATTATCCTCACCTGCAACGTCTATCGCGACCGTGACGGACGTGGGATATTGGGCATTGACCCTCTGGATGGTCGCATTCTCTGGCGACACGCAGTCGCCGGTTCTCCCCGCAACGACAGCGTGATTGCTGGCGACCTGGATGGGGATGGGCGCAATGAAATTGTCCTGGCCCTGGAACTGTCGGGGTCGCCCCGAGGCCGCGTCGTCAATGGCTACCTCGAAGAAGAATCCGGGGTTCTGGTGCTCAACCAAGACGGCACCCGGCGTTGGGCAAAAGTAGTTTCGACCAGCCCGGGCGGTTGCGACATGATCGTCGCCGATACGGACCGGGATGGGCAAATTGAGGTGATCGTCACCCATTGGACCACCCCGTCACCTTCGGGCGGAATCCATGTCTGGAATATGTCTGGCGAATTGCTGGACCGATATGAAAGCGAATGGCAATTGACGGGCCTGGAGCTGTTTGATTCTCCGGTCCGAGAGCTGCCGGCCCTGTTGGTCTCCACCTCCGTAGG
>JADGEP010000006.1:21180-24898 GCA_016744275.1 Candidatus Krumholzibacteriia bacterium
TCCGTAGGTGTGCTCGAAGTCCTGCATTTTGAGGACCGCCAAATTGTCCATCAAGTGAATCTCGAATTTCCATACAGCTGTGCGGTCAATGGCGTGCTGGATTTATTGCCTGAACCTGGACCCGAGGTTGTGGTCACGGACAAATCGGGCCGCACCGTGATCCTGGATGGGGACCTTGCGCCCCTGGCTCAGATCATGACCTCGCCGATGGCCTGGCGCGGTGCCGCCGGAACCTTGACGGCCGTGGAGGGCCAACGCGAACTCTTCCGGGTGGGTGTTCGCGAGGGCACCGTCTCATTCCGGGCCGTGCCGGTGACGGTGAATTTGGCCTATCCGGTACTCGCCATTGTCGTGGTGATATCATTGGCAGTGGTGGCCATGCTCTGGCTGGGCCTGCGGTACCGCCGGCGGCATCTGGACCCCAACATCAAGCGCGAAGTGCGCCTGCATCTGCTGGAGAGCCTGCAACTGTCCCGGCACGGCGACATTGCCCCCCTCAACGCGGTGCGGCGCCTGAACTTTTGCCTGCGGGCCTTAAAAAGCGACATCGGCGATACATCGCGCCTGCGCATCCGATTGGACGAAATCCTCACCGAGTGCCAGGAGGCCTCGTTGCCTCATTTGACTGGCATCACGGACCGGGCCCGATTGGCGGACATCGACTCTCACCTGATCCGGGCCGCAGGGCAGGACCTGACCACCGTGCGCCGATTGGTGCAAAAATTGGCCGCCCTGGAAGATCTGTTGAACCCGAGCGAGCAGTTGGTGAACGATCTCGACAAGGCGGAAAAAGACGCCGAGCGTCACCTGCGCAAGATGCGCCTGGAGGTTGCCGGGTATTTCCAGGCGGATCCAGGCGTGGCCCTCGAGAGAGTGCTGGCGGCCAATCAGGAACGCCTCAGGGAAGCGGGGATTCAGATGGGGCAGGAAAAGCTTGCCATGGCGGCGGCGGGCGGATCGATCGCGTCCTCAATCGAGCCTGCCGCGGGCAACTCCCTACCGGAAGGCACTTGCTGTCAGATCGACATGGATGACCTGGTCGTGGTGCTGGACAACGTCATCGCCAACGCCACTTCGGCCATGCGAAATTCGGCGGTCAAGGAATTGAGCCTCACCCAGAATCTGGTCGACGGCATGGTGCTCATCGATGTGAAAGACACCGGCTGCGGCATCGCCCACGAAAACCAGGACCGCGCCCTCAACACCCACTACACCACCAAAATTGGCGGCGGCACAGGATTGCCCGCCAGCCGCAAAATCTTGCGGCGTTACAGCGGGCAAATCTCGATCCTGCGCAGTGAACCGGGACGCGGAACAACCATCCGCATCACGACCATCGCCAGTTAGTTCTTCAGATTTTCAGCGAAGGTTTTCCGGAATTTGGACAATTTGGGGTTGATCACCACCTGGCAATACCCCTGAGTCTTGTTCCGTTGGTAATAGTTCTGGTGCTGATCATCAGCAATGATGAAAGCATCAAACGCGCTCACCTCCGTGACGACCGGATTGTCAAACACCGCTTCTTTTTCGAGCAGAGCGATGGCCTCTTCGGTGGCCTTCTTTTGGGCCTCGTCGTGGTAAAAAACAGCGCTGCGATACTGCGTGCCCACATCCGCCCCTTGGCGATTCAAGGTTGTCGGGTCATGGGTCGCAAAGAAGACCGTCAGGATATCCCGATAGGTGATCCGCTCCGGATCAAAAGTGACGTGGATCACTTCCGCATGACCCGTTTCGCCAGTGCACACTTGTTTGTAGGTGGCGTGGGCATCGCCTCCGGAAAATCCGGATTCGACCTTCTCTACCCCTTGCAGCTCTTCGAACATGGCTTCGAGACACCAGAAGCATCCGCCGCCCAAAGTCGCCAGCTCCTTATTGTTGTCCGCCATGGCGTCGATCCTTCCAAACATGCTGACCAGCAGTACGGCGGCCAGGATGACATATCTCTGGGTTTTCATGGGTGCGCCCTTTCTCTGGGGTTCAATGTGTTTCATTCTCTGTCATACCCTATGCAGGCGCGAGTTCAGGTGTGACGCGCAATATGGTACGCAGGGAAAAGCGGGTTGGCCACCAGCCACCGAGCACTGAAATACCCGGTCGGCACCCGCGGCTCTCACAGGCGGAGTTTCTGGGCCCCAACCGGGCCGTGTGTTATGGTTCGGGCGCAACTTTGTGCATCCTGGGACCGTACTTTTTCCGCCGCAAAATCCGGCTCTTGCGCGTGCCAGCCCTGATCTTCGAAAGGAACAAAAATGCCCGCTACCTTCTCCATCCACCGAGGCTTCACGTTGGCCGTGATCCTGCTTTCCCTGTTGGCCATACCGGCCCTGGCGGCTGACACGGCGCCGTTGCTGCGCACGCCCGACATTCACGGTAACCTGGTGGTCTTCGTGCACGGCCAGGATATCTGGTCGGTGTCCAGCGCTGGCGGGCAGGCCACGCGCCTGACCATTGACGAAGGTGACGAAACGGCGCCCTGTTTTTCGCCCGATGGCACCATGATCGCCTTCAGTGCCCAATACGACGGCAATGGCGATGTGTATGTGATGGATCGCGATGGTGGCGACATCACCCGCGTCACCTATCACCCTGGCGGCGACACGGTGGTGGGTTGGCATCCGGTCAGCGGCAAAATCATGTTCCGCGCCGCGCGCACGACCATGAGTCGCGCCAATAAACTGTACCTCATCAACGCCGACGGCACCGGGCTGGAAGAGCTGATCATGTACGAGGCGGCCAACGGCAGCTTCAACGCGGACGGCTCGCAACTGGCCTACAACCGCATCACGCGCGAGGCCCGCACCTGGAAGCGCTATCAGGGCGGCATGGCCCAGGATGTTTGGGTTTACGATTTCGCCGCGGGCACGGACACCCGCCTGACCGACTTCATCGGCACCGATCGCTTGCCCATGTGGATCGGCGAGACCTTGTACTTCGTTTCGGATCGCGAAAAGACCCTGAACGTTTTTGCCGTGGCGCCGACCGGTGGCTCCATCCGCAAAGTCACGGACCACAATCATTTTGATGCCCGGCACGCCAGCGCTGGCCCCGATCAGATCGTTTATGAGCATGGTGGCAATATCAGAGTGCTCGACCCGGCGACGGGTGTGACCCGGAAGATCGACATCACCATCGGTGCCGACGTTCCCGATTCACGACCGGTGGTCATCAGTGTGGCCGATCGCATCTCCCTGGTGGATCTGGTCGATGATGGCGAAACGGCTCTGATCACCGCCCGCGGCGAAGTGTTCAGCGTGCCGGTCGAGGGCGGCCGGACCATCAACCTGAGCCGCCACGATGGCGCCCGCGACCATCAGGCGGTCTTTTCGCCCGACGGAAACCTGGTGGCCTACCTCTCGGACCGCGACGGCGAATACGGCATCTGGCTGCAGGATGCCCAGGGCAGCAGCCCGGCCTACCAGTTGACTCAACACACGTCCGGCTATCGGCACACGCTGCGCTGGTCTCCGGATGGTACCAAGATCGCCTTCACCGATGAAACCCTGCGCCTGTACTACGCCGACGCCAAGAGCGGTGCGATCACCGAGGTGGCTAAAGCCAACTACGAAAACGTGGACGTCGGGCTGCACAACAAACCCATCAGCGATTATCAATGGTCGCCGGACAGCCGCTATCTGCTACAAGGTGTATTTAGTCTCGATCCTTTTCAAGTCCTGATCGGAATGAACACATACGACACGACTGTCGGGGGACCCAACAG
>JADGEP010000070.1:0-9209 GCA_016744275.1 Candidatus Krumholzibacteriia bacterium
CGTTGGGTGTTCAGCGACGAGACGTTGGTATTGATACGGATACCCATATCATTCCTCCTTGAGAAATCTTGAGGGCGTCCTTGCCCTCGTTGGATTGCGGAACCCGAGGGTTCCCGCGGAGTCAATCGACTCCGGCTTTCAGTGGCGGCGCCGTTGCACCACCACCACTACTGTCGGCACCTAGTTGCCGAGCAGAGACATGGCCAGGCCGGTGGTCTGGTTGGCTTGGGCCAACATCGACACACCTGCCTGTTGCAAGATCTGGAAACTCGTCATGCGAGAGGTTTCCTGGGCGACATCCACGTCGCGGATGCGACTGTTGGCAGCCGAGAGATTCTCGGACGTCATGTTGATGTTGCGGATGGAAGCTTCAAGACGATTCTGAATGGCACCAAAGGCACCACGGGCGCCGGCTACAGTTTCAATAGCCGTGTCGATCTGAGACATGGAAGTGCTGGCATTGCCCGTTGTATCAACCGTGGACGTGACGCCCAGCGTGGTGTGATCGCGGTTGGTGCCCAAGGCGATGGCGACGCGGTCGCTGGCATTGGTGCCGATGCCCACTTGGATGTTGATGTTGCCACCGGATCCATCCAACAATTTGACGCCGTTGAAATCGACGCTGTCGCTGATGCGGGTGATTTCTTCCTGCAGCGCGACATATTCCTGATTCAGGTAGCCGCGATCGGTGTCGGACAATGTGCCGTTGAGAGACTGCTCGGCCAATTCCTTCATGCGCAACAGAATGTTGGACACTTCGTCCAACGAGCCTTCAGCAGTTTGAATAAGAGAGATGCCGTCCGAAGCATTGCGAGAGGCCTGATCCATGGCCCGGATGTCGGACTTCAGGCTTTCACTGATGGCCAAACCGGCAGCGTCATCACCAGCGCGATTGATGCGCAGACCGCTGCTCAGCTTTTCCATGCTTTTGGTGAAAGAGGTGGTCGTGTTCGCCAGGTGACGCTGGGTATTCAGCGACGAGACGTTGGTATTGATGCGGATACCCATATCATTCCTCCTTGAAAACGTATTGGGTAGCGGGCTCCGGAGAGCCAGATCATTGGGTTGTGTGTCACCTGAATCGGTGGTCGCCAAATCCTTTTGACGGGTCGATTACCTTGGCGTGACAGAGAGGTTTTCGGCAGTGGGGTGGGGGGCTTTACATAAAACTTTATAAAAATAAACCGGGCGTCCGCGCTGGCGGCGGACACCCGGAATATATGGGCTATGCATGACTTTCAGGCCTTAGGCCGCGTGGAGTTCAAACCGCGGTGACCCGTATTGTCTAGCCTTGCAGCAGGTTCAACGCCAGCTGCGATGTGCTGTTGGCCTGGCTCAGAATCGATACGCCGGCCTGCTGCAATATCTGCAGACTGGTCATGGTCGAAGTTTCCAAGGCCACGTCGACGTCGCGAATGCGACTGTTGGCAGCCGACAGGTTTTCCGCCGTCATGCCGATGTTCCGGATCGATGTTTCGAAACGGTTCTGGGCCGCACCAAAGCTGGCACGCATGGAACTGACAGTGGCGGTGGCATCAGTGATCACGCCGATGGCCAGCCGCGCAGCTTCGCCATCACCGTTGGTGGCGCCATCCAGCCGGATCGCTCCGCCGACAGTCATACCGAGGGCCCCGGCACTCATGCCGGTGGACAGGTCAATGCTCACCGCACTGGTGGACGCATCGGTGCCGATGCCGACCTGGACGTTCAACGTCGCGGACGATCCGTCCAGCAACTTGATGCCATTAAACTCGGCCGTTTCACTGATGCGGTCGATCTCATCCAGCAATTCCTGGAATTCCGCGTTCAGATAACCGCGTTCGTCCTCACCGAGAGTTTCGGTGGCGGCCTGTTGGGCCAACTCACGCAAACGCAGCAGAATGCTGTTCACCTCGTCCAGCGAACCTTCAGCGGTCTGGACCAGGGAGATGCCGTCGGCGGCGTTCCGGGAAGCCTGTTGCAAGGCCCGGATGTCGGACTTCAAGCTCTCGCTGATGGCCAGGCCGGCGGCGTCATCACCAGAACGGTTGATGCGCAGGCCGGAGCTGAGGCGCTCCATCGATTTGCTGAAGCGATTGGTTGTGTTGTAAAGGTGCCGCTGCGCATTCAGCGAGGCGACATTGGTATTAACGCGAAGACCCATTAGATTTCCTCCGTGACCTGACCGGTCCCATCCCTTGATCTCCTGGGGGAAGCGGGAGTCCGATCGTGCCTAAAAATTATTGCAGCTTGCCCAATACCTCGGTCGAGCTTTAGTGTCTCGCGGGCCTGCGCACAGGTCGTTGAGATTTCAATCCGGAGCAATCATGCAAATTGCCAGCATCACTCCAGATCGGCACGCCGAGTTTCTCGCAATCGTCAATGCAGAGATCAGGCCAGATCGTGCAAAAACCCATGCCTGGGACGATTTCCCGCTGATTCTGAGCCCCCTGAACGCCGAATGGACCCTGATTGCGACCTCTCCAGAAGGCGAAATCATGGCGGGATTGGCCTGCCTAATTCGTGAATACACTACAAGTTGTGGCAAGATACCTTTAGCCGGCGTGGGCTCGGTGGTCACGAAACCGGAATTTCAGGGGCAAGGCTTGAGCTCGGCCCTGCAAAATGCATTGCTGGCGAAACTGAAGGGGAAAAATGTTCCCCTGGCGGTGCTCTGGACCGACCAACCGGAAATTTATGCCGGACGAGGATTTGTTCCTGCCGGTTGGGAATTGCACATCGATTTTGCCGGCGCGACCCTCGACGAATCATTTCCCCCTGGATTTCAGGTGCGAGATTTTAATGGTTCAGACGCTGCAACTGTGCAGGCACTCTATGATGGCCACCAATTGCGCACGCTGAGGCTGCCTGGCGACGCCGAAAAGCTGTATGGCATGCCCGGCACCCGGGGCTTGGTCGCCGTGGGTGAAGGTGATGTTGTCCTGGCAGCGGTATTTTGTGGCAAGGGCGCCGATTTTCCGGAATACGTGGCCGAATGGTCAGGCCCGGTGGGGTTGGTTTTGCCACTTTTAGGCGAAGCGCGCCGGCGGGAATGGGCCCATCAGGTTCTGGTTCCGCCTGGCGGCAACCAACTGGCGGAGCGCTTGATCGCCCGGGGCGCCAGCAGTTTTGCCTGCCCGGGTGGGTATTGGGCGGTTTTGCAGCCGGAAGGCCTGAGCCGTTACCTGCAAGCGGCGGGTATTGGTTCACCTGGCAATGTGGATGATCCGGCCGTGCTATTGGGGCATGTGGACAAAAACGGTAATCCGGTCATGGGGCCGGTGACCATCGGCGTGTGGGGGCTGGACTCGGTCTAGACAATGGGAATGGAAATGGAAAATGACATGACATCCGGCGGCACGCCACAATTGGCTTTGGCGATGATCGTGCGCGATGAAGCGGAACAACTGCCGGGATTTCTGAAACACCACCACGGTTTGGCCGATGAGATTGTGGTGGTGGACACCGGTTCGCATGATAATACGCGGCAATTAGCCGCCGCCGGTGGAGCCCTCGTGGTTGATCATCCCTGGCAAGAGGATTTTGCCGCCGCCCGCAATGCGGGGCTGCAGGCAGTGTCTGCCCCGTGGGTCATTTTCCTGGATGCCGACGAAAAACTGAGCCCAGCCGATTTTCCGGCGCTGCGGGCCGCTCTGGCAACGAGCCCGGACTGTGTATTCTTACAAGAGACGTGGAATTATTGCCCGGATGGTGCCCACTTGGAATGGCAGCCTTTATCGGGCCGCTATCGGCAGGAAGAAGCGGGGCAGACCGGCATGTTTGTCGCCCGCCGAGTGGGCGTTTTTCCGCGATTGGATAGGTTGGTTTTCAGTGGCAGGGTCCATGAATCGGTCATGCCGGCGGCCTCGGTCTTGGGCTTGCCGCTGGTGAATCTTGATTTGCCCATCCATCACTATGGTTATGTCCGCGGCGCAGCCATCAACGCGGCTCGGCATCAGAGATACCGCCAACTGGTTGAGTTGAAACATAAAGACAATCCGGAGGACCCTGCGGCCCAACTTGAGTGGGCGACAGTGCTGCTGGAATCTGGAGAGCCCCAGCCGGCTCTGGAAATCCTGGAGCAATTGGGGGGCGGTCCACGGGGACTGCGTCCGGTCGTCAGGGGCCTGTTTCTGCAAGGGCGGTTGCGGCGGGAAATGGGTGAATTGGGGCTGGCAGAGGCTCTGCTGAAAGAAGCCATTGCCCAGGATCCCAGCTTCATTTTCAGCTGGCTGGAGATGATCCGGACGGCGGCTCAGGCGCAAAACTGGCCTGCGGCCGCCAAAACCCTGGCGGCGGCAGAAGAGCATTTTGGAGCACAAAACCCTCAGCTGTTGCGGGAATCTCTGCGGGTGAAAATCAAGACAGGGCAGTTGCCGGAAGCCTTGGCAGCGGCACAGGAATTGGCTTGCAGGTGCCCACAGTGGAACGAAATCCACGATTTGCACAAACGACTGCAGGGCATGGTGGGCCGCCGTTGAGAACCGGCCGGTGGAATTTCAGCAGAGGTGTGGCCAGAATCTGATCGTCCCGCGACAAACTGATCTGCTACAATGGTGGCCCAAAAGGAGAGAAGAGCCAGAAGTTCAAAGAGAGCCAAGGGGCTAGATTTTGCCGGTACAGGCACTTGAGCCGGACATAAGGCTGAACCAGCGTGGGGAAATAAAGAAAAACTCTATGGGTGGCTAGCGGCGGCATCGCCATTGCATGGTTCGCAACTGGACATCACTATGCGGAGCAGACTCCCTTCGGGGGGCACGCCTGAAATTGAGGCAGGTTAAGATGAGTATGGACAAAATCAACGGGTCATCGGTATTGCGACAGAGCGGCCTGGACAATACGCGCCACGGTGATCGGATCGACGATCAGAAAAAGGCCGACCAGTCTCAGAGCCTCGTCCCGAGCACGACTCCGGGACTCACCGGCGATACCGCCGTCATTTCCGATACAGCCCACCGGTTGATGGAAATGCGGCAAGCAATGGAAGTTGGCTACGCCGCACTGGCTGCGTTGCCCGAAATCCGCCAGGAAAAAGTGGATCAGGCTCGCCAACGGCTTAGTGCGGGCCAAAGCGACCCCAGTTCGGTGCGTGACAAGGTCGCGTCTGGAGTCGACAAGGTCTTCAAGGGCATGGACAGCCTTTGATCGATTCTGCCCCAATCGCCGTTAGTACCTAAAATAATGCGGGTTTCCCTCGAGGAAACCCGTTTTTGTGATTGCATTAACTGGTAAATATCTTTACAGTAGTCATCGCGACGGAACGCAACACCTGCTTTTTCGGGATGGCATCTATTGATGATGGATAAGACGCTTTTTAGCCTGACGGGCCCTTTGCCCCAGGGTTCGGTGCTGGTGGGCCCATGGGATGAGGCCACCCACCGCTTGGCTGCCAAACGGCAGGGCCATGTCTTCGGTGATCCTGGGGTCGCCATGACCCTGCTCAAGGCCGATGGTTCGGCCGCATCTCCCCTGACTGATACCAGCCATGGACGTTTGATCTTCATCCATCAGGATGCTTTTGCCGGGCCTGAAGGCAGCGATGCCCTGATTCTATGGCTGGAAAACCTGGCCGAATTGCGCCGTCCTTACCTCACCACTCTTCTGCACGGAGGCCTGGAGGGCGCGCTGTTGGTCCGCTTTTTCCGAGCGGGACTATTCGACGCCCTGGCCATGCCCATGACCCAGCCCAACTGGGTCAACATGCTCATCCGGGCGGAAAAACGACTGGATTACCGCCATCAAAGCCATTTGATCCTGGAATCGGCCGGCCAGACGCGCCAACTGTTGCGCGATTTGCGTTCCCAGTTGGGCGCTGATTCGCGCCGCTCGATGGGCGACCTCATGGGTGCTCAGGAAAGCCTGGAGGCCGCGAACCAGCAACTGACCACGGCCATGGCCGAACTCAGTCTATTGTATCGCTTTGGCCGCGAACTCAGTTCGGCTGGCAATTGGGATGAAGTCTTGCGGGACATCCTGCAGAACCTGACGGATTTTGTGGGTGCCGGCGGCGCGGCCCTTATTTTGCGGTCGGCTCCCGGTGGCGGTTATAGCCCGCGCCAAACTTGGCAGTGGGAAGAGTCGGCCTGGGACAAAGTGCTGGTCAACCTCAACGACCAGGTCGACGCCGCGGTGGCCGAGAGCATCATGGCGCCCGGCGTTTTTCGGGTGAATTCGAACCTGGCAACTCCTGGTGAACAGGGCCGGCGCATCATCGCCTTGCCCTTGGAACATCAGGAAATGCGCCTTGGTTATTTACTGCTGCTCTTTGTCAGCCCCGAAGAGCGCGAGTTGGTCTCATCCCGGTATCTGCCGTTTCTGCAAACGGTGCAGGTGGTGCTTTCAGAAGAGGTGGCCAGTGCCCAGATGCTCGATCGCATCCGGGATATTGGGGCCTTCAATGCCCGGGTTCTTGAGACCGTGCGCAGTTCGATCTGGGTGCTGGATGAAGGTGGGCGCACCGTCTACTGCAATCGTTCGGGTCAGGAACTGCTCACCGGACATGCGGCCCCGCTGATGGCCCCGGAAGATTTCCTGTTCAAAGTCGGCCGCGGCAATGTTCAGGACATGTTGACCGAAAATGCCACACGCACACCAGAACTGATCCTCGACGCCCGCCTGAAACTTGACGACATCCCGGGCCTGTTGTTGCCCGCATTGCGCGCAGAAGCGGACGCCACCTTCCGCGGCGAAGGCCAGGTTCTGCGTGAAGATGGCGTGGGCATTCCCGTGTTGGTACAGACCTCCATGATGCCCGGACATGTGCGGGACGAAACCTGGCTGGTGGTCGTGGTTGAAGACCTACGCGACTCGCGGTTGCTGGAAGCTGAGCGCTTGAAATCCGACCAGCTCGAGGGCCTGGTGGAAATGTCGGCGACCTTGGCCCACGAGATTCGCAATCCCCTGATGGGGCTCAGCGCCCAGGCTGAATTATTGGCCGAACAGCTGGGGCCGGATGATCCGAAGTCTCGCTACATTGAAGTGATCACCGGTGAAGTCGAGCGGATCAACGAAACGATCACCCGCATGTTAAATTACGTGCGCCCGTACCAACCGCGACTGACCGACACGGCCTTTTATCCCTTGGGGCGCGACGCCTTGGATCTGGTGGCGCCGCGAGCGGCTGACAAGGGCGTGGCCCTGGAGTTTGCCGAGTTGGCGGACGACCAGACCACCGCCGATTTGATGCTCACCGCCGATGGCAATCAGATCAAACAGGTGCTGTTGAACCTGTTGATCAATGCCGTGGATGCGGCCCCGGAGGCGGGTCGGGTAGTCTTGACCATCGGCGCGCGGGAGAATCTCGGGCTGCGAGACGCCCGCACGGGTTTGAGCCAGTCCACTGCTGGCCTTGTCATTGAAGTGGCCGACAACGGCCCCGGTTTCAAGGCCGGCGAAGACCACAAACTTTTCCGCCCATTTTACACGACCAAAAGTTCGGGCACGGGCCTGGGCTTGTCCATCTGTCATAAAATTGTGGCCGCCCATGGGGGAGACATCATGGCCGACCGCATTGCTGATCACACCGTGTTTCGGGTTTTGTTGCCAGACAATAAAGCCATGGAACAGATGCCTTTGAAAATGAAGGAGAATTTCTGATGAATGCCAGGATCCTGATTGTCGACGACGAAGCCACGATTCGGGAGTCCCTGCGGGAATCCCTGGTGGCCGAAGGCTATGACGCGGAAATTGCAGAGTCCGGCGAAGAGGCCTTGGCCAAGACGCACGGCACGGTCTACGACCTGGTGGTCACGGACTTGCGACTGCCCGGAGTCAGTGGGTTGGATATCCTGCGCGCCCTGCGCAATCAGAACAACGAGACGCCCGTGATCATGATGACGGCCTACGGCGATGTGGACACTGCCGTGAGCGCGATGCGCAGCGGTGCCTACGATTTCATCCCCAAGCCTTTCAAATTGAGCGCCATGAAGAAGCAGATCCGCGCGGCGCTGCGGGCCACTTCCGAAGTCACCGCCACCAATACGCCGACACCTGAAGTGGTGGTCAAGGAGAGCGCTGCGCCCAAGGCTGCCCCCAAAGCCGCGGCCCAGCATGCGCCCGATTTGGACGGCCACTACATGCGCATGATCAAGGGTTGTCCAGGCTTGGCCAAAGTGGCTTCCATCCTGGAAAAAATAGGCAGCAGCCGCAGCGGCAACGACACTTCGATTCTGATACAGGGCGAGTCCGGTTCCGGCAAGGAAATCGTTGCCCGGGCCATTCATGAGGTGAGCCAGGGCAGCAGCGACCGTTTCATGGAGATCAACTGCGCCGCTTTGCCTGAGAATCTTCTGGAAAGCGAGCTCTTCGGTCACGTGAAAGGCGCTTTCACCGACGCCAAGTCCAGTAAAGAGGGCCTTTTTGAGCTGGCCGGCGCCGGCAGCATCTTTCTCGATGAAATTGGCGAGATGGGTGTCCTTTTGCAGAGCCGCCTGTTGCGGGTTCTGGAAAACCACCGTTTCCGCCGGGTGGGTGGCAAGGACGACTACGAGATCAAGGCTCGCATTGTCGCGGCCACCAACCGCCAACTGAGCGAAGCCATTGAAGCGGGCACCTTCCGCAACGATTTGTATTACCGGCTGCAGGTCATTGAAATTGATGTGCCGCCTCTGCGTGAGCGTCCCCAGGATCTGGAGATCCTCATCAATGCCTTTGTGCGAGAGTTCAACAGCCAGCTGGAACTGAAAACAGAACCCATCGAGGCGGGATTGCTGGAGTTGTTGCAGAAATATCCCTGGCCCGGCAATGTGCGCGAATTGCGCAATGTTCTGAAACGGATCATGATCCTGGATGAGCCGACACGTTTGACGGAAGCTCATTTCCCCAACCATGTTTTGGCCGGACACAATCCGCGGTCGTCTTCGCGGCAGCAGGCCTTTGGTGCAGCGACCGGCTTGATGCCCTTGTCGGAAGTGGAACGGCTGCAGATCCTGTACACGCTGGAGATGACGGAGAACAACAAGAGCAAGGCCGCACGTGTGCTGGGCATCAGCCGGCAGACGTTGCGGGAAAAGCTGCGCCTCTACGAAGAGGCGCTGGACGCCGAGCTCAAATCCGATGCCGCTGAAGGCTGATCCGGCAAATTTTGACCTTTACCTGGGGGGCGGCCAAAGGGCTGCCCCCTGAATTTTCTGCCGCGCTTGAAGCTGGTCAATGCCTGACCA
This sequence comes from Candidatus Krumholzibacteriia bacterium, assembly GCA_016744275.1. Classification (GTDB taxonomy): domain Bacteria; phylum Krumholzibacteriota; class Krumholzibacteriia; order LZORAL124-64-63; family LZORAL124-64-63; genus JAGRNP01. The sequence continues at coordinate 9,141 of JADGEP010000070.1, forward strand.
CAATCTGGCCACTCGATTGCGCTCAATCCCTCTGCATCCCGCTGCACCTTCATTTTCAGCGCCCTTACG
>JADGEP010000070.1:9219-12995 GCA_016744275.1 Candidatus Krumholzibacteriia bacterium
TAAGCTTTAGCTGTCCGCTTGATTCTCTTTTTCGTTTTTCTACCGTAACCCGCAGTGTAACAACATTATAAAACAGGACGGGTGGATTCTTCCACCTGCCGTGAAGAATTTTCCGCTGCCGGATTTTGCCAACCGGGTGGGGGGCATGGCCTTTGCCCTATAGAAGGGAAACGGACAGAACTGCCATGTCAGGAAAGAACGGACCATGTCAAAAAACGGCCAAAAAACGAAACTCGGAATGGCGCTCTTGTGGGTGCTTGTGGCTTTGCTCGGGGCCTCCTCATTGCAGGGCAGTCCCAGTGGCCTGACAGCGACCGAATCCGACGGTTATCTGCAGTGGTTGCATTCCCTGGAAACAGCGGTCACCGCCCGTATGGCAACCGAATTGCCCGAGGCGAGTCTGCTCTTCCCCTTCGATACGCCGGCCTGGGACCTGGACGATCCGCGTCCCTACCGTCACTTGAGCATCAGCAAGGCCGTGACCGAGCTGGAGGCCCAGTGGAACAACCGGGGCAACGGCAACCTGAATTCCACCCTGATCGCATTGGCCAATGCCCGCAATTACGTGAACCTCTCGGAATATGACAGCGCGCTGGTCTGGTACAGCCTGGCGGCCGAGTTGGATTCCAACGGCAGCTTTCGCCGGGAAATCGCCAACGAAGGCTTGGCCTGCGCCGCTTCGGCCAACGATTCCCTGGCCATGGCTCAACTGATGACCAATACCCTGGGCGCCAGTGAACTGGTCGGACGCGAAAATGAACTGATCCTGGCCTACCGCTGGTTGTTGACCGAACGGGACGCCGATTCATTGGCCCATCTCGTGCAAAAAATTGAATCTCATCCGGATGTGCTCGCGTCGCGCCTGCAGTTCTGGCACGCCTACGCGTTGAGTTGGTTGGGGCGCCAAGATGAAGCGTTGGTGCAGATGCGTCAGCTGATCCGGACCGGCGGCCTCAGCCATGATCTGACCGAAAAACAACGGGCCTGGGTGTTGGTGGCTATCGCCGACACGTATTTCCTGATGGGTGAAATGCCCACAGCCCAGGATCTTTACCGCACCCTCAGTGGCAGCCGTGTTTTGGAACTGAAACTCTGGGGCAAGTACCAATTGGCCGGACTGGCATTCATCGACAACAACTACCTGCGGGCCGGCAACGGCTTCGAGGAAGTCTGCGCCGGCACCCGCTTCGGCACCTGGCAGGACCAGGCCTGCGCCATGGCGGACATTGCCCGTGAACTGGAACGCATCAAAGCGGAAGGCGAGCCCTATGGCGTCGCAAACTATTATGAACGCTGAGCTTCGGCCATCAATGGCCACTCGACCGGAAGGCGAGTTGTTGCAGCGATTGCTGGGACTTTATGCCGAAGAGCGCCAGATCTATGGCCAGGTTCTCGAACTGTCCCGGCAGCAGGGCGAGATCATGCGGCAAGGCGCGGGCCTCGGTGAAGTCCGGCAAGTGCTGCAAAAGAAAAAGAACTGCCTAGAGATCATCGGGCGGCTTGAGTTGATGGAAAAACGCAACAAGCAGGAGTGGGAAAGACGGCGGCAAGGGTTCTCTCGCATGAACCGCAACCGTTTGCAAAACGCTCTGGACCAGGTGACTGGCCTCATAGAGGAAATCCTGACCTGCGAAGAAGCCAACGATCTTTATCTCATTGAACAGGCGAGAGCGATCTGATGACGCAACTGTTGACCATGAAAAATGCGCCGGCAGGCAACGTCGAAAGCGGCACGGATAACAACCGTGACCGCCGCTTGTTGCGCGGCTATTTGCACAAGACCAGCAATACTCTTTGCGGCATCAAGGGCTACGCCAGTCTGATTGCCGCTCCGGAGCACGAAGCGGCACATTCGGCGCAGTGGGCCCAGAAGATCATCTCCGAAGTGGAAAAGATGGAAGAGATTTTCCGCTCGGTGGGCGACCTGACGACCCCGCGCCAGCACCCGGATGTGGGCGTGAATATGCCGGACCTGTTGGAAAGCGTCTTCGAGATCTGCGAGAAAAAATGCGTGGGCTTGCAGGTGCTCAGCGGCCGCATTCCTCATGGCGAAATCCTACTGCCGCGTGCTGACCTGTGTTTGGTTTTGACGGAACTGCTGTGCAATGCCAGCGAAGGCCATGCTGGCGTGCCGCAACCGGTTCGAGTCCAGGTTACTTCCGAAGTGCAACCGACCGGCCGCATCGCTCTGAGCGTGCGCGATGACGGTCCTGGCATCGCCTCCGATTTGATAGCCCAGATCACCGCACCATTTCTCACGACTAAGGACAATCACGTGGGAGTGGGGCTGACCAGGGTCGAGACCCTGATGGATATGTACGGTTTGGCCTGGGCGGTGCGCAGCACCCCCGGAGACGGAACCGTGGTCACCTTGGAAGTGGCTGAAGCTCTTTGATGACAAGGGAATAACGTCCGGCGAAAGATCGCCATTCACGGAAGAAGAAAGGCACACGATGACCACCAAACGCAACATCCTGATCGTCGACGACGAGCAAACGATGCGGGACTTTCTGTCCACCTCGCTCAAGGGTCGCTACCAGGTGCACACCGCCAGCAATGGCACAGCGGCCATGGCCGTGCTGCGAGAAGAAAAGATTGATCTTGTGCTTTCGGATATGCAAATGCCGGGGCGCGGTGGCATGGAGTTGCTCACTGATATCCGCACCCACCTGAACTACCAGCCCTTGATGATCATGATGACAGCATTTGGCAGCATCGAGCTGGCCCTGGACGCCACCCGCAAGGGCGCCCAGGATTTTCTGACCAAGCCATTTGGCATGGACCAACTCGATCACGCGATCACCCGGGCCTTCGAGTTCTCCGAGTTGAAGACAGAGAATAAAACCCTGCGCACCCAGGTGGCGGTGCGCTCTGATCACAAGGGCCTGCTGGGCAACAATCCGGCCATGAATCAGCTGCGCGAAAAAATTGAAATGATCGCCGACAGCCGGGGCACCGTGTTGTTGCAGGGCGAGAGCGGCACGGGTAAGGAAGTGGTGGCTCGGGCTATTCACGAATCCGGCAACCGCGCCAACGGGCCATTCATTCGCATCAACTGCGCGGCCATTCCTGAAGCCCTCCTTGAGTCCGAATTGTTCGGCTACGAACGCGGTGCGTTTACCGGCGCGGTGGCGGCCCGTCAGGGAAAATTCGAACTGGCCGATGGTGGTACTCTGTTATTGGACGAGATCAGCGAAATGCCCTATGCGATGCAAGCCAAATTGCTGCGGGTACTGCAGGAGCGCGAATTCATGCGCCTGGGGGCCAAATACGCCACCAAGGCCGACGTGCGCATCATTGCGACGACAAACCGCAATCTCAAGGAAGAGATCAAAGCCCACAACTTTCGTGAAGACTTGTACTTCCGGCTCAACGTGATTCCGTTGCGCATCACGCCTTTGCGCCTGCGCAAGGACGACATCCCGCTGCTGGCTTCTCATTTTTGCCAGAATTTCTGCGCTGAGAACGACAAGCCATTACTCGAGATTTCCGAAACGGCGATGCGCGGCCTCATGGCCATGGACTGGCCCGGCAACGTGCGCCAGTTGCAGAACGTCATCGAACGCGCTGTCATTCTCAGCAGTGCCGATCGCCTTGATGAGGACATTCTCGGTCTCAGCGAAGAGATGGACGCCACGGACCGCTCTTCGGGCATGGCCGAAGACATGACCCTCACGGACATGGAGCGCGAATTGATCATGCGCAAACGGGAAAACACCCGTAGCAATCGCACCCAGGCTGCCCATGAGTTGGGCATCAGCGTGCGCACGTTGCGG
>JADGEP010000071.1 GCA_016744275.1 Candidatus Krumholzibacteriia bacterium
TCCCGATTCCGTGGTGACCGAAGTCACGTCTTGGACATAGATGCCGTACCACGTCATGGCCGCTTCGGCGCAATGGGCCAAGAGCCCCTGCCCGCCCTCGCGATTGCCCAATCCTGGCCCCACGACCATGCCTACCTGAAAACTCAGGGACTCGCCGGGCGGCATCAGATCAAAGGGGCCGGCTGAAACCAGAATTCGGAAATCCCCGGCGCGATTGGCCGGCGTATTGTTGTCCCATTCCTCCAGATCGGCGCTCAGCAACTGGTAGCGCTGTTCATCATTGTTTGGCTCTCCCCCCTGCTCGAAGCCAGCAGAGTTTGAGAAGCTCTGAAAGGTGCGCATGCCCACATTTTGCGGCGCCAGCCGCCCGGCCGGGTCCACGTCGTGGCCCAGAAAGACGATGCCAAAATATCCGTCCAAACGACCGGTTTCGGCGCCGTCGTACATGTAGCCCACTTGAATGGGCACAAAACTGCCATCCGAAGCCCGCACCAAACCCGGCGAACCGTGAACATCCGGCCAGGATCCCGCCAGGTCGTCAGTGGCCGTATTGGCGCCACCGCGCGGGCCGATGTCGCTGTCGGAAAAGAAGCCGATGTACACCCGTTCAATGTCGGTCACGCCGGTATTGGTGATTTGGTAATCAAATCCGACAAAGTCATCGACCAGATCATTTTCCCATTGGAATGAGGTCTGGACGATCTCCAGGTTCATCGGTACGTGATCCGGATTCAATTCACGGGCAAGTCCGGTGTTGTCATAATTCGTCAACACGAACATTTGATTGCCGATCTGTGCAAAATCTTCATCGATCAGGCCGTCATCATCATCGTCCAAGCCATTGAGGGTTTCTTCGTCGACCCGTCCGTCGCCGTCATCATCGGGCCCGGGCATGGGTGCCCGATTTCCCCGCGCCAGAGCATTGCCGGTGGGGCGTAAAATCTTGGCTCCCACGGCTTCGTAGATAGTCGAATTCAGATCGTTCAATGGGCGCACCTCACCCCCGGTGGAACAGAGACGTTCACCGAGGACAACACCGCCAACCCACAGACTCGCTGCATACAGATATTCGTCGCCAGAGCCCGCCGGCCACTGACATGAAGGTGCGTGGGAGTATCTCGATGTGCGGGAGTAGGCGGATCCGATCAATCCCCAATTGGTGATATTGATCTGCACCTCGCCCACATTCATGACAAATTCTCCGTCCTGAATGATGATGCCATTGGGATTGTATCCCAGCTGTTCGACGGGATCAGCCAAGTCATACCAGGCATAGCTCGCGGCGGGGAAGCCCCCAAATTGCAGGCCCCACAGGATGACCAAAAAAGGCCAAAGGCATAGGCCTTTTCTCCGGGAAAGTGATTTCTTGCCAAGGGAAGACAGACGGATAGAACGACCACGGAGGTGAACCATGATGAGCATGATCAGCCCTTCAGGGGAGAAGGAATATGCCCCAGGATCGTCTGCCGGTGGGGAGTAGGCAGTGCATGAGAATAGGGAATTCAAGGCGGGCGGGCCAACAAAAAAACCGCCCCGGGGTTCGGGGCGGTTTCATTAATAATCAGTGTCAGTTCCGAATGATCCTGGAGGTCAGTAGGATCAGTACGTGACCGAAACCGTAAAGCGGTGCACATAACCCAGCGCTTCCATGTCCACGGCACTGTAGTCGGCCTGGATTGCCCGGCCATCACCCGTGGGCAGTGCCGCGCCGAAGCCATAAGCCAAGCCGTCAGTATCGTAATTGATATGATATCCGGCCCGCGCGAAGAACATATTGTTCAAGGCGTATTCGATACCAGCATTGGCCCGCTCCAGGTTATCCGAAGGATGCTGGAACTCCAACGCCGGGGTCAACCGCTGGTTCTCGTTCTTGAAGGCGTTGAAACTGACGCCGACCTTAAAGGCCACCGGCAACTTCGATTCGCGTTCATCAAACGTGAACTTGCTGCCCAGGTTCTGAATGGTCATGCCCAGCTTCAAGTCCTTGATACCAATACGGTACATGATGCCAAAATCCATAGCACCGGTATTGACCGCAGTTTCAGCCAAACCCATGTGCAGGTAGTTCAGCGTCAGACCGGCCGAGAACTTGTCCGTAAAGAACCGGGCATAGCTCAGGCCGAAGGTTGTCGTACCGGCATCAAAAGTCTCACCGGTGCCTTCAGGAATGTAGGCCGTGCGCACCAACTGCGGATCCATCCAAAAGGACCGGACCGAGAAGGCGAACGTACCCGGGATCGAACGCGGATTAAAAGCCATGATGGCTGAACTGAGATTAGTGTCTGCCGCCCATGAAACATGGTTGATAGATACTTCATTACCTTTGACGTTCACCAGCCCACCGGGGTTCCAAAACACGGCCGTTGCGTCATCCGCAACTCCGGTAAAGGCCGACCCCATGGCCGTGGCTCTGGCGCTGACGCCAATTTTGAGTTCCTGACCGCCGAAGGTGCCTACTTTGGCAAACCCGGCAGCAAACACCATGGATGGCAAGGCCAGCATGATGGTGGTCAGAATCGCGATGCGTTTCATGGAAACCTCCAGATCCGTCCGCAGACGGAGTTGACACTTATCTGCCCCTATTATCAGGAGCTACCTGACTACCACAAATTTTCCAACGAAATCCTCGAACCTGTCATCGTCGGATTGCACGGTGTACAGGTAGACACCACTGACAATTTCCTGTCCATTTCGACTCATCAGATTCCAGCTTTTATGGCCAGATCCCAACATGCCGTCATGGGGAATCGTCTGCACAAGGTCACCACTGACCGTGTACACCTTGATCGTATTGCGCGACGCCGGCAAGTTGGTGAAAGTCACCCTCACACCAGTCGGATCGTCACCACTCGGGAACAGCTCCTGGTACTCAGCCAAAGCGTCCCGGGTCGCGGGATTCGGGTAGACATAAATGTTCACGCCGAATTTTTCGCGATCCGCTGCCGACTGGGCTGTAGCGCCCGGCACTGTATTGGAGAATGAAGATCCGGGATCTCCCACCAGGCCTGCGCCCAGGGGAAGATTGATATAGCCCGCATCCGTATCTGATCCCGGCATCAATTCATGATCGGTGGCGGTCACCGAATAGAAGTAGATGAAGCCGTTGTGGATGTCGCGATCGACATACTCGAAGTATTGCGTTGCATGTTTTTCCACCACAGGCGGCACCGCCGCCGCATCAGCTGCCCGGAAAGTTTGCGCCCAGAACGTATCGAGCACGTCCGGGTACATTTCCCAGCTGTTGATGCCGATGATGTCGAAGAATTCATTGTCCGCGCCATCGGAATTGCGCACGTCCGGGCGCGAGGTGTACCGATTGGTGGGGTCCATATCGACCACCACTTGCATGGAGTCCGCCAATCCGAAAAAGCGCGGATCGTCCAAACTGACTGGACGGTAGGCGACGATTTCCAGTCCAGTATTGGCGCCCAGCGGAATCGTATCATTGTAGGTCACATTGTTGATCTCGCGCTGCGTCACATAGCTGTTAACAAGATCAAACTCGGCCACCATCTGCCACAAACTGCTTTCAGGACCGTTGACCAGTGAGGAACCGAAAGGGCGTTCCCAGTTGTCGGCACGCCACACGCGGTAAGACTCGAAGTCAACCTTCTGCAGGCGGATGTCCTTGGTGATCATGCTCTCATCGTCCCAGAAAACATGCACCCGGCTATCGGTCGGCCACAAACGCAATCCGGGCGGTGGTGGCGCCATGCCAACCAGCCAGTGAATTTGCTTGTCCAAACCATCAACGCCCGTGCAACCGGTCTTGTTGGCGATGGTTTCGTCGGGACAAGTCCAATTCTCATCCTCAAAATCGATGGGCTGGCACACATAACCCAACTGGCGGGCACATTCGAAACAATTGTCCATGTTGAACATGGCACAGGTCTTTTCGATGCCATCCACGGTGTACTTGAAATAGTCCGACGGTTCCAGCCTCGGCTGGCCCAGGGCCCACTCCGGATCCAGACAGGTCTGATCCATATAGTCAGGCTGGAAATTGGAAAAGAGACTGGCGCCATCGGAGCCAAAATCTTCTACGCAGAGAATCGTTTCACGTCCCAGCTGGCCTGGATTGAATTCTTCGTTAGTCTCTTCAGTGACAACGGCCTTGATCCCGTCGACATAAATGCCATACCAGGTCAGGGCTGCTTCAGCGCAGTTGGCCAGCAGGCCCACTCCACCCTCTTCATTGCCCAATCCTGAACCGACAACCATGCCGACCTGGAAGCTCAGTTCGCCACCCGGAGGCATGATCTCGAAGGGTCCTGCCGAAACCAGGAAACGGAAATCATTCTGCTTACCGGGCTGGGTGTCATTGTCCCATTCCTCGATAGGCGCGCTCAACAACTGGTAGCGCTCATCATCATTGGTCGGATCTCCACCCTGCTCAAAGCTGGCGTTTCCAGCAAAGCTTTGGAAAGTGCGCATACCCACATTGCGAGGGGCCAAGCGGCCGGCCGGATCCACATCATGTCCCAGGAAGACGATGCCGAAGTATCCGTCCAGGCGACCAGTTTCAGCAGCGTCGTACATATAGCCCACCTGAAGCGGGACAAAACTGCCATCCGAAGCCCGGACCAATCCGGGAGAGCCGTGCAGGGGCGGCCAGGAGCCCGCCATATCGTCGTCAGCGGTGCCTCCCGCTCCACGGGGTCCAATGTCACTGTCAGAAAAGAAACCAATATAGACGCGCTCGATGTCCGTCACGCCAACGTTGGTGATTTTGTAATCGAAGCCGACAAAATCATCAACTTGGTCATTTTCCCACTGGAAAGAGGTCTGCACCACTTCCAGATTCATCGGCGTATGGTCGGGAAAATTTTCCTGAGCCAGCCGGGTATTGTCATAATTCGTCAAGACGAACATCTGGTTGCCAATTTGGCCAAAATCTTCATCGACCAGGCCATCATCATCGTCGTCAAAGCCATTGAGAATCTCTTCATCAATGAGACCGTCGCGATCATCGTCAGGGCCAGGCATGGGGTCGCGATTACCACTGGCGTCGGGGTTTCCCGCTGGCCGTAAAATTTTGGTTGCCACCGCTTCGTAAATGGTCGCTTCAATGTCCTCGGGCTGGGGGTAGAACTCGCTACCAGAGCCACCGGTTGAACACAAGCGTTCACCCAATACGACACCGCCGACCCAGAGGCCGGAAGACCAGAGGTATTCGTTGCCGGAGCCCGCAGGCCACTGGCACGAAGGCGCATCAGACCACGGACGGACACTGGAGTACATCGAGCCGATCAATCCCCAGTTGGTGATATTGATCTGCACCTCACCCACATTCATGACGTAGGAGCCGTCAAGAATGAAAATACCATTGGGGTTGTAACCCATATCTAAGATTGGGTTTTCGACGTCCATCCAAGCCGCCGCCGGTCCCACGGCGCAAACCATCAGCAACAGGAGCAGAACCGCACCAGCACCACGTGCCATCCGGTTTGTCCCTTTTGCCATATTCTCGATGGTCATCAACATTGCCATCCTTTCCAAACCGGAATTTCACCCTGCGAGAGGAGAATTCCGATACGGTCTGCCCATTCTAGAAGTAGTAACCGATGCCGAAACGGAACAGACGGTGCGGACCGAAAGTTCGCGGATCGGTGATGGGAATGAATTCGTCTTCCCCGTCGCCATCAGCATCCTGGAGCAGCGCTGCTCCAAATTTGCCTGTCTCGGTCAGGTACGACTGGCCACCGTAGGCCGCACCGTTGATCATACCGGGGGCGATTCCTCCCCCACCTTCATTCACGACAACATCTTGATTCAGGACGTTAAATCCCTGCAGCTGCAAGGACAGGCGCTTGCCGTAAAAATTGATGTTCCGTTCCAACTGGATATCCAGTGAATACGTGGCCGGCAACCGCTCGCTGTTTTCCAACATCGGATCCTGCCGTTTGGCAAAGCGATCCACGGGCGTCCAGGGGAAGCCACTGCCGTACGAGAACGAGAACGACGAAGACCAGACACCAGGCTTGGCCAGCAGGAACAGGATGTTCAGCGTGTGACGCTGATCCCATTGCAGCGGCAGTTCCTGGTTGGGCAGGAATTCCAGCCCTTCCGGATTCGCGCCGAAATTCGAATCAGAAGCCACACCATCAGCAAATGAATAGGTGTAGCTGAAGTCGAACTGGTAATTGTCACTGAATCGTTTGTTCAGTGAGAATTCAACCCCACGCGCAGAAGCGTAGGCCTGGTTGATATAGCGAGCCAGGGTTTGCCCCGTGGCGTTATCAGTCACCTGGGTCGAAGCAATCAGGTCATAGATGTCCTTGCTATAGAGCGAGAACTGGCCGGCAATGAAGTCGGTGAACTGATGCTTGATACCCGCGGAATACTGGACTGTCGTTTCGGGGTCCAGATTCGGGTTGCCCAGAACGCCACCATTGCCCACGGGATCCTGACTGGCAAACAGGTATTCGCGGTTGGGGAACTTCACGAAACGACCGTAGTGAAAGTGGAAACCATCACGTTCGGTGATCGGGAAGGCAAAGCCAAGACGCGGCTGCATAGCCGTCTTGTATTTCACCACGTTGCCGTCAACGTCTTCGTTGTTCAACTCGATAGCCGCAGCGGTACCCGGCGAGAACATGTCATAGCGCAGGCCATAGTTCATCACCATGCCTTCATATTCCCAACGGTCCTGCAGGTACAGATAAGCTTCCGGATTGTAAGTGTGGAAGATGTTCCGGTTACCACCCTGGGACCATTCACTGGTGAAACGGCTTTGGCGCATGATCGCCGGTGCTGCCAAGGCAAACCGTTCCAGGTCGTTGTACCGCACTCCCAAGCCCAGTTCGGCCAGATGGCCGTCCCAGCGGTTGCTGACCAATTCAAAACCCAAACTGTAGGTACGTGAGTACTCTTCCGTATAGGTCGCCCGGTCACTGCCGGTGACAAAATACGGGTTCAGGGGATCGGAATAATAATCCGTCTGACCAAGGTAGATACGGCTCTGGCCATAGAACAATCCAGGTGATCCGATGGGACCGTGATTGTATTCGTACGGATCCTTGCCATCAACATCGTCGCGACGATCAAAGGCCACCAGGCCCAACCGCACGGTGTAGAACGTGGACTCCGTCAAATTATGGCGCCAAACGATTTTACCCACCTGACCGATATTGGTCGACTGGATGAAATTGTTGGCCGAGTTGAAAGATGCGTAGGAGCTGTCGTCAGCAACGGTCGAGAATGCACCATAAGGATAGCGGAAACCATCGAAGGAAGCATGGGCCACCACGGTTTCAATCACGTTGCTATTGGCGTCGCGCACTTCAAGAATCGGAGTGGCCACGCGGCGGGCACTGGCATTGCGGCTATCCAGCACCATTACCGTGCGGGCATCGTTCAGCATGCTTTCGTACCATTGGCCATAGTAGACCGGAATGTTGCGGCCCGTAGCGACCCAAGCATTCAAGGCACTGGCAAAAACGACCTGGGGCATGAAGATGATGCGGCGGGCATAACCCTCGGTGCTCCAGTTCGGCGCATAGAACTGGTTCATGGACATCGAGTAGGAATACTCGGCCGTGACCTTCTTGTCCTCACTGACGGTATAACCCAGCTTGATCGAGCCCTTGGCGTTGTTCGACTGACGGCCGCGGAATTTGAACAACGTGGTATTGCCGAGCCCCACCTTGTATTCCGGACGGTGAGCCACCGACGTATTTTCGGTGTCGGTGAAGGAAAGATCTCCAGCCAAGTAGTAGGTCAGGCCCTTGACGGGGCTCGGACCACCAAATCCGTACTCAAGGCGGTCATAGTTCGTAAAAGTCTTGTCCTGACGGCCAAAATCATCGGTCAGGAAGCGGATACCGCCACCAAACTTCTCGCCACCCTCTTTGGTCGTGATATTCACCACACCGGACAGGGCGTTGCCATACTTGGCATCCAAACCACCGGTCACGATGCTCATCTGCTCAACGGCCAGCGAAGAAACTTCCAGAGAGCCCGTGCCCAAGGGGTTGCCAACGTCCACGCCGTCAATTTGCATCGCAACTTCACCGGAACGTCCGCCACGAACAAAGATCTCACCGGCGCGCATGACGACACCGGCTTTCTTCGAGAGGGCGTCTTCAACCGAATCAATCGCATACTTTTCGAAAGTCTCGCCGCTCACGGTTTGTTCCTGGACCGCGCTCTTAACCTCAACCATGTACTCGGCACCCTCAACGTCGAACGCTTGCAGCTGCTCAACGATAACGGTTTCCAGTTCAAACGTCAGGCTCTTGCTGTCGCCTGACCCGACGGTCACCGACTGCTCCATGGGCGCGTAACCCAGGTACAACACTTTCACCGTATAGGTGCCAGGTTGCATGCCGTTGAAGTAAAAGACACCACCACCAAGAGACATTGTCCCCCGGGTTGTGCCTGCCAACAAGACGTTGGCGTAGTCCAGCATTTCGCCGGACTCTTTGTCCTTAACCGTACCCTTGATGGTGGCTGGCGCACCTTGAGCCCAAGACTCAACAGGTGCGACACTTGTGACCAAGAAGGCCACCAAGAAGAGAAGTAGTACGCGTGGCATCATCCACTGAATCCGGTGGCGCCGGAGCATACTGGCGCTCCTTTCCGAAAGGACAAATCCGACTGACGCGAGCTTCCCCGCTATTTGCCGGTCGGCAGAACCTGTGAACTGGCTAAAACTAATAATCACTGAACCTAGCCGGGCAGTGTGGGGTGACTGCTGAAAAGGGCGTTTCCGCCGGTACTGGGAGGCACTTTCGGTGCCGTGTGACTCTCCGATCCGGTCGTGGAACCCACCTCTGGATTCCCCCGTTTTCGAAGGCTTGGCAGCCTGTGCCGCAACTGGTGTTTGAATATAGAGATTGGCTTATTACGTGTCAATAAAATGTGGAGGCTCTTCGGCTTCTGCTTCGGGGCACCGCAACCAATGGTTCTTCGATACCATTTTCAGGGGCGGCAACTCCTTGCCACAAATAGGCTTCTGCAAGGGGCAATTCCCAAAGTGAGGGCATCCGGAGCTGGTCACAGGGGGGCCTGCCGAGGGCAAGAAATCCTGTTGCACCCAAAGATTCATATCCTCCCGTAGGGTCCGCGGCAAAGCCTGAACCAACTTGCGGGAGTACGGATGCAGCGGGAGGAAAGGAACATCGCCTGGCAACGACTCGACCACCCGGCCGCCAAACATGACCTTCACTTCTGCGCAGATGCCCTGCAGCACCTCCAGGTCATGAGAAATGAGCAACAAGGCCAGCCCCCGCTGCCCCATGATCCGCTCCAGCAGGCTCAGTACCAGATTCTGGGCCTCGCCATCCAAAGCACTGGTCGGTTCATCGGCAATCAGAACGCTCGGTGAGGGTGCCAGGCACCGCGCCAATGCGACCCTTTGACGCTGCCCACCGGACAATTGGTGAGGATACCGGCGGCCAAGATCCGGATCGAGCCCCACTTCAACCAATAGGCGGGCAGCCGCATCTTCACCAGTTCCCGAAGCTTCATTCAGAGCCGACTGCACCCTTTGCCTCGGGTCCAGCGAGCCGCCGGGATCCTGAAACAGCATCTGCACCTGGCGCCGCATCGTTCGCAACTGAGCTCCCCGCGCCTTGCCGAGATCATTTCCCGCCAAGGTGACCGTGCCGGAGGTCAAAGCGATCTGCCCCGACAGGGCCCTGCCCAAACTGGTCTTGCCGCAACCGGACTCACCCAACAGACCAACCGCTTGCCCCGGCCGCAGTTCCAATTCCACGCTCGAAACCGCCGAATTTTCCGATCCCCCGTAGGAAACCGACACATCAGCTGCCCTCAGGATCGGCGATTTCCCCGCCGGCGGAGCCGCGGGCTTGCGCGCCGACGGTAGTAGAGGCACCTGAGCCGATGGCAGCACCTTTTTAATGCGCCCTTCAGACATGAAGGCCACTTGATCAGTCAGCAATGGTGCCAAATTCAAATCGTGAGTGATGAACAGCAGAGCCATGTTGCGGTCGCGACACAGCCGCCGGATCAACGCCAGGATCTCCTTCTGCACCGAGACATCCAACGCCGTCGTCGGTTCATCGGCAATCAAGAGATCCGGGTCGCAGGCCAGGGTGGCCGCCAATAACACGCGCTGACGCATGCCTCCGCTGAGCTGATGGGGAAAACTGCGCGCCGCGCGATGCGGATCCGGCAGCTGCGTTTCGGCGAGCAATGACAGAGCCGCACTCCACGCCTCTTCCCGATTCAGGCCACGGTGCAAACGCAAAGCTTCGGCAACCTGGTCGCCGGCCCGCATGACAGGATTCAAACTGGCCTGGGGTTCCTGCAGAATCAGTCCCAGCCCCTTCCCCCGGGCTTGGCGCCAAAGGGCACCGTCGGGGTCATTCAGGGTTTGCCCCTTCCAGGCGATTTGCCCCCGCCAATCAAACCCCGTCGGCAAGAGTCCCAAGAGGGCGCGGGCGGTGATGCTTTTTCCGCAACCCGATGGTCCCACCAGGGCCATGGCCTGCCCGGCTTCCAAGTCCAGGTTGACGCCATTGAGCAACGGCCGCCGCCGGCCCTGCTGAGAATCAAAATGGTCGACGTGCAGATCGCGCACCTGCAACAAGCGGTCGCCTGGTTTGGTATCAGTCATCCAGGCCACCTGCCTGCCGCCGGGGGTCCAACCACTCGCGCAGACTCTCACCCAGCAGGTTGTATCCGATAACCGTGATCGCCAAGGCGACTCCCGGCAGAGTGGCCAGCCACCAGCCGTCGACCAGATTGGCCCGCCCCATTTGAATCATGCCACCCCAACTGACCATGGGCTCTTGCACGCCCAGGCCCAGATAACTCAGGAACGCTTCACTGAGAATGGCGCCGCCCACCCGCAGGCTGGTCGCCACAATGATCGTCGGCCACAAGCCGGGCAGGATGTGCCGCCTGGCGACCTGCAGCGGGGTCAGCCCCAACCCGCGGACGGCCATGATATATTCGCGTTCGCGCAGTGATAAGGATTCTGCCCGCACCAGGCGCGCGACACCCATCCAGCCAGTCACACCCAGGACGACCATGATCAATACCAGTGAAGGCGAGGTCACCGAAACCAACAGCAGGATGAGAAAGATGCGGGGAAAAGCCATGAACAAATCCGTGATGGACATCAGCACCCGGTCCAGCCAGCGCGGTCCCAGGCCTGCCGCCATGCCCACCGCCGTGCCGCATATCATCGCCGCCAGGACACTCACCCAACCAACCATCAACGACGTCCGGGCGCCATGCACCAACCGGACCAGGACATCACGGCCCAGCAGGTCGGTGCCCAGCGGGTGAGCCATCGAGGGCGCCAGCAAACGGTCGCTCAGTTCGCCCATGGCCGCCGGATCGCCCGGTGCCAGGACGGGCGCCAGCAAACCGATCAGGGCAGAGCCCAAGGTCAGGGCCACACCCAGGCACAATCCACGACGTTGCCACCAGGGGCGCGGCCCCCCTGCCGTCGCCTTCTGCTCAGGAAGCGTCACGCCTGCTCCCTTCGGAGTCGGCCATATCCGGCAACCGCAATCGCGGGTCTGCCCAACGGTACAACAGATCTGCCAGGGTCGAACCCACCACCACCGCCACGCCAGTCAACAACGTCGTGGCCATGACCACCGGATAGTCGCGAGCCCAGATCGCTTCGATCGTCACCCGCCCCATGCCCGGCCAGCCAAAAACCACTTCCACCACCAGGGCGCCACCCAACAGGTTGGGCAACCACATGCCCATCAAGGTGATCAGGGGCAGCAAGGCATTGCGCAGACCGTGGCGCCAGAGCACGCGCCGGTTGCTCAGTCCGCGCGCGCGGGCGGCCAGGATGTAGTCCTGGGCCAGGACATCATCCAGGCCGGCTCGCAGATAACGGGCGGGCCCCATGAAGGCGCCCAGAGCCAGGGTCGTCGCTGGCAAGACCAAATGATGCAACCGATCCAGCCAGCGTTCACCCAGCGAGTAAAAAGCAGCATCGGGACTTTCCCAACCACCAGCGGGGAACCAGCCCAGTTGGCGGCTGAAGAGCAGCACAAACATCAGGCTCAACCAAAAGAAAGGGAGCGAATAGAAGGTCAGGCCGATGCCCTGCACGGCATGATCCAGCGGTTGTCCGCGGCGGGTGGACATGACCAGCGCTGATGCGATCACCAGAATCAATTGCAGCGAGTAGGCGGTGAGGGTGAGCAACAGGGTGGGCCCAAGCGCCTCTGCCAAAATTTCTGTCACCGGTCTCTGTTGGCGCAAACTGTGGCCCATATCGCCGTGGGCCAAGGCCTCCAACCAGCGGCCGTACTGTTGCCACAATCCGCCATCAAGCCCCAGCCGTTGCCGCATCAATTCCCGGTCGGCAGGGCCCAGTTCCTCTTCGACCACCTGGTCCAGCGGATCGCCCGGTGCCAGGCGGACGACAAAGAACACCGCCGAAACCAGGATGAATATCAGCAACAGGGATTGGGCCAGGCGGCTGGTGAGCCAGGGCAGCATGAGGGTCCTTTGGGCCAGTGATTTCCTATTCGAATCGTGATCATAGGGAGTGTTGTTGCGCCCGGTCAAGCACGACCCTCAGTGCCCCGGCTTCCGTGCGATCTGCAATGTCAGGCAGGCTTCCTGCAAAGGGCTCGCCCTTGCCTGCCATTTCTCCCGCATTCGGGACCGTCCCTCTGGCTCCCGGCCCTTCCCCGTTGTTCCTCATGGTTCCTCATCCGATCTCATCGTGGCGGCGGTTGCGGGGATTCCTCAATCGGTACGGTTCTTTCACACAGGCGGGCAAGATGTTAGCGCGGGAAGCGCCCATTCCGATTCGAAGGGACCACAATGATCACCAGGATGACATCACATAGATCCTTGCCGGCAGGGTTGATATTCATCGCCGCGCTGCTGTTTTCAGTAGCCGGATGCGATATCAACTCTCCGGAAATGCCATCGTTCGACACGACATACGTTGTGCCCCTGGGCACCGAGCGGCTGGACATCATGGACGCCGTCGAAGACGAAGACTTCTTGCTGATCGGCGAAGAC
>JADGEP010000072.1:0-11579 GCA_016744275.1 Candidatus Krumholzibacteriia bacterium
GTGTTGATGCCTGGGTTCACCTGAGCACTGCTGCTGCTCGAGCGCTTGCGATCGCCGCAGGGAGAGGCCGCGCCCACAGCAATGACCCGGTTGTAAATGGCCGGATAGCTGATAGTGCTGGCGTTCTCGTTGCCCGTGGCTGCCAACAGGGTCACGCCCTGGTTGTAGGCGTAGGTGAGCGCGGCGTTGGTCGAAGGAATCGAGGTGGTGGCCGCGCCAAAACTCATGCTGGCGATGTGGGCACCGTTGTCGGCCGCGAAGTAGAGAGCATTGTCGATGGCCGAGAAGAACAGGCTTCCGGCCGAGTTGGATACCTTGAGTGGCATGATTTTGCTGGCGCCTGAAACGCCCGCAACGCCGAGGGCATTGTTGGCTGTTGCGGCGGCCACACCGGCACAAGCGGTGCCATGGCCGGGATCACTGCTATCGTCGGTGGGGTTGTTGTCGCTGTCACCAAAATCGTATCCGGCCACTTGCACAAGGTCCGGGTGGCCGGCGTCGACGCCGGAATCCAAAATTGCGATGACGACATTGGCGTCGCCATAACCGAGAGGGCTGTTCCAGGCCGCATGGGCGTTGGCATCAAAGCCGACGGTGCCGATGCCAGGGCCGCTGTGCGAACCACCGCTGCCCAGTTGCGAGGTGTTGTTGTGTCCCCAGTGTCCGCTGTGCAAGGGGTCATTGGGAATGGCCGCCGGAAAAGCGATCCAATCCGGATGGGCCACCACGACGTTGGGGTCGCTGGTGAGGCGGCTGGCCACCGCTTCGATATCCGCGCCGTTGGCCACGTCAAAAATGAACCAACGGTTGGTGCCCAGGTCTGAAGCCATGGACTTGTTGGCCACCATGGGGTAGGCGGCGCGCAATCCGGTGACGGACATTTCTTTCATGGCCTGGTCCAACGAGGCGATGCCGGTTTCGGCGGCCGCACCCGCGGTTTTGTCACCGGGATTCGGCAGGCTCGCCCGCTCGTAGCCATTGACCGTCAACTGAACCATCAGGTGGTCCGTCGCCCACTGCTGGACTTCGGGCGCCGATTGCACCGGGCCATTTTGCACCGGGGCAAATGGTCGTTGGGCAACCTCGGCCGCGACGCCGGTGCCAACCATCAGGGTCAACGACACAGCGATGAGAACAGCGAATAAATTCCGCATTTTGACCTCTCGGGGACAGAAATCGAACAGATGATTGGTTAAGAGATAGTGATTTTAGTTGAAAATGATCACAGAAGGGTCACGCGTGACGTCGAAAAACCGGCTCATTCCACCAGTTGAAACCACGATTCCCGCTGCATCAGCCCCAGCACCTCACCCGTCTCCGACAGGGCATGAACACGCCAGAAATGCCTACCATCGGGCATTTCGCCTGTTATTGGCCCTCTAAAGTAACTCTCGGTCACTTCAGCGAATTCTGTGCCATCAATGGACAGGACGTAGCGGGTGGCGCCAGTGACTGGCGTCCAGAGGAATTCCAGGCGATTGAGACCGCGGCTAAAGACCAACAGACCGGCTTCTGCAGGAGAAATTTCCCCCAGCACCAAGAGATCTGGCACCGTCTGGTTTTGGCCAGCTGCGAGTGTGACGGTCGCCTCGGCCTGCCCCGGAAAATAGACGCCGTCGCCTCGTTGGAAGCCGGGATGTATGGCGTAGGTGCCGGGCGGCAGATCGGAGAAAGTGTAGCGTCCTTGGACATCGGTGATGGCGACCTGGCCGGGAATGCCAACGCCGCTTTTGTTCGCGGTTGCTCCACCCAACCCAACCCGAACCTGGTCTGCGGTCCGGCCGTCACGCCGAACCACTCCCGTGATGGTGGCGCTGTCGGATTCGGCCAAGGCAGTCAGTGAAATCTCCACGCCGGTGACATCCAGATTGTTGTCGCCGTTGGCGCGTTCATAAGTCCAGGTGCGCGGGCGGTAGCCTTCTTTGCTGAGAAACAAGAGGTCCAGTTGGGTCAGGTTGCCGGTCACCGGATGGACCGCCACCGCAATTTCATGGACGGCAAAAGTGCCGTCGGCTGTGGTGACATCATCGCCCGGATCGTTCTCGTCATTGAAGGCCGTCAGCCAGGGGGTGGTGCCGATGAAAACCTGTTCCAGGGGTCCGCCAGTGGCGCTGTCAATAACGCGGCCGGCAATGCGGGGCAGGCCATCGGTGGGAGGGGCTGGTCGCATGGTGATTCGTCGGGGGTGGGTCCAGAAGGGCGGGGGTGAAGTCTTTATCCAACCCGCGTTGGATGTATCGTACGCGGTCTGATCGTGCATCTGCCATTGCAAGGTGCCAAAGGCCAAGTAGTAATGCTCGGGCGACGGCATGGTGCCAAAATCGATCTTTCCCTCGGCGTCGGTACGGTAGGGGCCCGCCGCCACGGTGTTGGTGCGGCGGTCCATGGCGATGAATTTCACTCCGGCTATCGGCGCGTTGGTGCTCAGTTCGGTGACGACGATGCGCGCGGTCAACGGTTCGGGATCCACCGGGTCATTCTCGCATCCGGCCGCGGCGACCATCAGAACGAGGATGAACCCACGCCATTTCATTCAGCAGCCTCCAGGAGCAAGGTTTTCAAGGCTTGGTAGTTCGCGTCCGTGGCCAGGTTGTTGCTGGTGAGGTTGAAGGCAGCAATCCGGCGGTTGGCTTCATCCAGGATGATGACATCCCGGTAGTTGACGTCCCAGGGCACCCAGGCCAAAGCCGTGGTGGTTTCCTGCAGCCAGGGAATATCGCGCCCTTCGCAGTTCAGATCGTTGTCCCGTTCCTGACCCACCTGGTTGATTCCCAGAATATGAATGTCCGGATCGACGGGCATCGCGTCAAATTCCGCTTGCAGTTGATTGAGGTAGCCAAACTGGCTACGGCAGTAGCTTCAGGTGGCGTGGCCAAAATACCAGGCCGAAACTTTTTGCAGGTGTTGGCGCGGAGAAACGCCCGTGCCCAAGGTCGCGGAGGTGGCATTGACATCGGTGATGGTGAAATCGGGGACAACCTCGCCCAGGACAATTTCCTGTTTCGGCGCGTTGGTATTGTCATCTGAACAACCGAGTACGCTGCCAATGAGGAGGGCGCAAATCGGCAATAAAATGCGAAGACGAAACATGGCAAAACCTTTCCTGTGAGTGAGACCCCAGCAGACTATCACGAAAGCGCCCGGAGGGGTCAGTTGACTTGCCGGCGCCCATCCGGCACACTGCTCTTTTACGCCACTATTAGTCATGTTTCAAGTGGGTTGTCGCCAAATGCCAGCACCGTTGCTCAAGCGCATGTCGTTTCAGGAAAACACCTTGCAGGTTCTGGCGGGCGAGCTGTTGTCGGCTCTCTCGGGCGCCCCTCAAGGGGACCTCTCCGCGGCTCTGGTACTGCTGCCGAGTGCCCGCGCGTGCCGGTCTCTGGGCCACGCCCTACTGGAAACCAGTGGGCGCGAAACCTTGCTGTTGCCGCGGATCCAGACGGTGGGTCAGTGGTCGGCTGAGATGGAGGCGGCCCTCGGCTTGGCCGTCGGTACGGCCCCCGATAGCCGCATCCGCCCCTTGGTATTGGCGCCTGCCCTGGCG
The DNA here is from genome assembly GCA_016744275.1 of Candidatus Krumholzibacteriia bacterium. Lineage (GTDB taxonomy): Bacteria > Krumholzibacteriota > Krumholzibacteriia > LZORAL124-64-63 > LZORAL124-64-63 > JAGRNP01. The sequence continues at coordinate 3,545 of JADGEP010000072.1, forward strand.
AAGCTGGCGTGGCTGGCCGACAACCCCGAAAGCGCCCCTGGCCTGGCCCGTGAACTGATCGGGTTCTTCGACGAAGCCCGGTTGCACAACCAATCCGAACTGCTCTTGGACCCGGACCAACTGGACGACCTGCAGACCATGGTGGGTGCGGCCGAAGCGGACATCCTGATCCAGGACATGAGTCGTGTGCACGAGGCCTGGGCTCTGTATCGGGAGTTGGTGCCCCACGACGAAACCGATCGCCTGGTGGGGCTGGCCGCGGCTCTGAAAACGAGCCCGCCCCGCATGCTGAGTGCGCCGGAGTTGGTCATTGTCGCGGGCTTTGCGCGGGTCGATCCCACGCGGGCAGAGGTACTGAAAGCGCCACTGGACAGCGGTGCCGAAGGCCGTGTCTATGTGCCCGCAGCTGACGACCATTTGTCTCGGTTGTTTCTCGCCACCTGGGGCGCCGAACCGGGCCCGACCGATCCTTTGGCGCCGGGTCGAAAAGTCGAAGAACTGCTGGCCGGTAAAATAGAGGAGGCTCCGCCCGAAGCAGCCACCTTGCGCGCCCGCCTGGATTCCCTGATGGCGGTTGAAAATGCCGCGCTCCATCTGGCACCGGACGGGCCCCTGGAGCTGATCCCATGCGGAGGGGCCGAAGCGGAGAGCCGATTGATCGCCCACCGGGTGGCTGAGATCCAATCCGGCCCGGATGGCGCTTCGCACCGGGTGACCATCGCGGTGAATGATCCCCAACTGGCAGCCCGCATCGGGGCCCATTTGTGGGACGCCGGTATCGACGCGGACATGACCCACGGCGATCCGCTGTCAGCGCTTCCAGCCGGATTGTTGGCGCGCTTTCTCTTGCGCGCGGCCCTGACCGACCTGCGCATTGAACCGCTGCTAGAGGTGCTCACTCATCCTTATGTGAGGTTGCCGGCGAGCGACGGCCATCATGGCAAATGGACCCTGCGCCTGGAGCAAATGTACCGTCGGGATAAGGGCCCTCGTGGTGGCCTGGGAGCCTTGCACTGCCGCGCCGACGAGCGGGATGAAGCGGTGCTCAATCTCATCCAGCAGAGCCAGGCCGACGCCGGCGCGGGCATGGTGGACTTCGTGACCCTGATCGCCGACGCCTTCGCTCCCTTGCTGCCGTTCCGTGACGGCAAGGCGCGCCCCTGGGCAGAACTATTGGTGGCGCTGCGCGCGAGTTGGGATCTGCTGTCCGCGAAATATCCTCTCGGTGAATCAGATCGAGGTCGGCCCGACATTGGAAAACTGCACGAACTGCTGGCCGCCATGGAGCGCGACGCAGCCATTCTGCCCCCGGCCACCCTCGCCGAATTCAGCAGTGATCTGGGCCGCCTGATGAGTGACGAAAACGCCGCCGCCCACCGCAAGCCTCATTTGCCGGTGGTGATTTCGGGTCTGGTGGAAGCCCGGCTGGAGCGCTCCGATACGTTGATCCTGGCCGGATTGCGCGAAGGCATATTTCCAACCAAGAGCGCGCGTCCTCTGTTCCTGACCAGCGCCCTGCGTGAGCGGTTGGGCCTGCCTGGATGGCCAGCCGCACTTTCCCGTGACGCCGAGTTGTTTGCCCGGCTTCTGCATGGCGCACCCAAGGTGCTGTTGACCTGGTCCACCGAAGAGGCGGGCTCGCCGGCCTTGCCGTCGTCCTTTGTTTCGCGCCTGGAATTGGTGCTGCAGCCGGACCTGAAAACGGCCGAGTCGCAGGTGTGGCGTGTAGAACCGGCGCCATTGCCTCAGATTCTGTCTGCGGAGCAGGCCTTCGCCGCGGCGGACCGGGATGTGCGCGCCCTGGTGCCGATCCGGCCGTTGACACGACTGAGCTGGAGCGCGTTGCGGTCCTGGCGAGACTGCCCCTACCGCTATGTTTTGGAACGCGGTTTTGCCCTGCGCCGTGAAGAAGAAGTGCAGGAAGAATTCCGGGCCATGGACTATGGCACCTTGGTGCACGAAGCGCTGAAGGAGTGGCTGGATCCGCAAGGCGAAGGCTACGCGGCGTTGGTTGCCGGCGACCGGGAATTGGCCCATGCGGCCTTGGACGCAGCGGCTTTGGCCCAGTTCGAAAACGGCTTTGAGGAAATGCCCCAGCGGCGCTTGTGGTTCGAAAGTTTCCGGGGCGCGATCCCCGCTTTGGTGACGGTCGAATTGGCACGGTTCACAGATTGGCGCCCGGTGGCATTGGAACAGGAATTCGATTTGTCGCTGCCAAAAATGCGGGACTGGACCCAGGCTCAGGCCGCGGCCCTGGCCTGTGACGTGGATCTGCGGGAACTGCCCAAATATGCCCAATCCATCGTGCTGCGTGGCGCCGTTGACCGGGTGGATCTGCATCAGGACGGCACCGGTCATGTGGGTGTGATCGATTACAAAACCGGCGCGATACCGTCGCGGGGCAAGGTGGCCGCCTTGGAAGAAATGCAGATCCTGCTGTACGCCGTGGCTGCTGAAATGGGAGCGGTGAAGTTGCCGGGCACCGCGCATCGGGTGCGCGAGGCGTTCTATTATGCGGTGAATTCCGAAATGCCGGGCGGACCGAAAAAGCCGCATCTGGCCACCGAGGAAGAAGGCGGCCGCGAGTTGTTGGTGCAGGGGGCCGCCGCATTGATCGGACTGGCCGTGAGCGCGGCCGATCCCAAGGGTGCCTTCCCCGTATTGCCGCGCGAGATGGACGGGACGGCGCCCACCAACCTGCCCTGTGTGTATTGCGATTTTCGCGGCGTGTGCCGGGTTGAGGAGCTGCCGGTGCCGCCGGGCACCGAACGCAAGTTGGACAAACTCATCAATCGCAAGGACATGTGATGCGCTTGTTTCTTGGGCTGATTCCCTACCTGGCCATGCTGATCGGGCTGCATGTATTGGGCAGTGCCTGGATCTCATTTCTGATTTACCACGGGTTGGTGATGGTGGCTGTCTGGCGCGACGCCGACTTGCAGGGCGAACTCTTGCGAGGCTGGAATAGCCTGGTGGGTTTAGGGGCGATTGGATTTGGCATCGGCGGTGGCGTGCTGATTTATGTCTTGGCGCCTTTCGCTGGCATCGACGCGGCGTTGATCAATCCGGCTATCGCAAAACTGGGCCTCACGGGCACCGGATGGTTGCTGTTCGTGATCTACCACACCTTTGCCAATCCCTGGTTCGAAGAAATCCTGTGGCGCGGGAAACTGCGCAGTGATTCTCCTTGGCCGGTTTGGAGCGATGCTCTTTTTGCCGGCTACCACGTGCTGGTCTTGATGCTTTTTCTGGAATGGCTCTGGGTCGTCTTGGCCTTTGTGATTCTGATTGCTGCTGGCTGGCTCTGGCGCCAATTGCGCCGCCGGTTTGATGGCTTGTTGGTGCCGGTGATGTCGCATCTGGCGGCTGATGGCAGCATCATGTTTGTCGTCTACATGTTGAGTTTGCAGAAATAAGGGAACTGTGGCGATGCCGAGCCGTTCCTATTGACTGGAGGTTGTCATTGAGGGACTATCTCTTCACCTATGATCCACTTATTTGAATACCATACCCCTGGATCGTGAGCTGATTTGCTATGAGACAATTCTTAAGGACTGCTTTTTTTGTGGCCGCACTGGCCGTCTGGATCCCTTTGGGGGCTGCGGCTCAAACCAGCATCGGATACAGCAACCCAACTGACGTTGACGACCTGCTGGGGTATCGCTTGCCCACCTGGAGTTACCGCGTTTGGGATGCGAATTTTCGTTTGAATGGCAATGGAAATGACGAGCGGTACGCCGGTGAAACGAAGTTCAGCAACAACACCTCATTGCGTTTTGGGTCGGACTATTCCCAAGCCTGGGAAAGCGAACAACGCTACCTGAGCTTGAGCGTTCGTTTGGACGGCAATTACCGCCGCAGTCACAATGGGTCAGAGGATTTGGAACGTCAGATCCGTGATTTGGGCGGCCAGTCCAGTTTGAGCGGAACGATTCAAGAGTATCTGGGTGATAGCCCGTTCCTGGTTCAATTGGAAGGGGACGCCCATCACAGTTACAACGAACGGGAGAGTGCTATTCGGCTGGGAGATGAGTGGGATGATACCGACTCCTATGCCCGGCGTCGCGCCCATGGTACCAGTGGCGGCATCGGTTGGGGTCGGGTGCGCAATGTTGAGCCACTGTTGCGGGCGCAGCGACTGAGCGAAAGATTGGTTGCCCTGGGCCGTGCACCGCTGACAACGGGGCAGATTCACGAGATCGCCACGGTATGGGCCCAACAATCCGGATACTTCAATGTTTACGATCGGTATGGGCGGCATTTTTGGAACGACATCCTGGCGCCAATGTTGGTGACTGGGCCGGCGTTGTCCGCCTATGAAATTCTGTACCTGATGGATGTCAACCGCGAGTCCCTCGGACAGCGGCGTGAGGGTCTGCAGGTCGTCGCTGATTTCGCCTATGAAGGTGCACATCATGGCGGCAATACCAACGATCGCAACCAGAGGCAACGGCGAGTGGGATTCACCGTAGCGAAATACCACAACTTGTCGCTGACCCAACAGATCTCCCTATCCGGAAGTTACGGCTACCGTTGGGAAAACAACAACACCACAGCCTATGATGGCAGCGATGTTGATCTTGAGTTGTCCCATTTGTGGAATCTCACCGACCGTTATCGTTTGGACACCAGTTTTGCCTATGAAGGCAGTGCGCGGGTGCAATCCGAGATGCGGTCGCAGTCGGGTTCGCTGCAGTCGGATTTTTATGTCTACCTGGAAGACCAACTGAGCCTGAATCTCAGTGCTCGAACGTCTTATCGGTGGAACGAACACCTCGAAGCGGAAGACCTATCGTGGAGTTGGACCTACGGTGTAGGACTGATCTACCACCTGGACCGCGCGATTTTCTGATTGTCCGCTCCAACAGCAGTGCCCCGGATGATGCCATTGCATCCCGGGGTGCTTGCCATTAGGGTGGGGTCACATCCTGTTCGTCTTCTCATTTCTGGCATCGGAAAACCATGACCAATCCCGTCCAAGCCGCCACCATCATCCAACGCCGCAGCGCCTGCCCCGATCATTCGGTGGCCTTGCGGGCTTCGGCCGGATCCGGTAAAACGAAGGTTCTGGTTGATCGGTTTTTGCGCCTGTGCATTGAAACCGGCGCCCATCCACGCTCCATCCTGGCCGTCACCTTTACCCGCAAAGCCGCGGTTGAAATCCAGGAACGCCTGATGGGGCGGGCTAGGCGCATGGCCCTGGCCTCCTACGCCGAGCTGACCCAAGAGCTGAGCGCCTTGTTTGAAGGCCGAGAAAAAGGCGCACCCACCGCGGTGGAAAAGAATGCGGCGGCCAACCTGCTTGAAAAAATCCTGGAAGATGTTTCGGGCCTCAATGTGGGTACCATCCACGCTTTCTGTCAGCTTATTCTGGGGCGTTTTGCCGCCGAGGCTGGCTTGGATCCCCACTTCAGCGTCTTGGAGAATCAGGATGACCTGATCGACGAGGCGTTGGAGGCGTTGGAGCGGGAAATGGCCGCCGACCCAGTGTTGCGCGCGGCGGCGGCAACCGTGGGGCCAAAACCCAGTTCGGTGCGGGTGACGTTGCGGGGCATCTTCCCGGAGCAGATGCGCCTGGGCCGCTGGCTGGCAGCCCACCCAGAGGCGGCTTGCCGGTCCGACAAACTGCCGGATTTGCTGGATGATTTGAAGGCTTTTCTTTTTCCCGACCTGCAGCTATCAGGTGATCCTGAAGCTGCCGATTTCCTACCTCTGTTGGCCGCCGAGTTGGAGGCTTTTGCCGGGCCCGGCGCTGATGCCATCGCCGCCGAACTGGGCGCGGACCTCGATACCGTCAAACCCGCCAATCTGGAAAAATTGCGCTTGAAAGCGGCACAAGTGGCGGAGGGCCTGCGGGCCGAAGGGGCCAGCGATGCCAAAGGCCCCGGCGATAGTAGCGACGGGCTTGTCGCCGAAGCCCGGAAGATATTTCTGACGGCCGCCAACAAAACCCGGAGTTTCACGGCCATCCGCAAGGACATCGAACTCAAGGAACGTTTTAATGCCCTGGTCAGCACCCAGGCCCTCGGGGTTTTGGGCGTGCTGCACCGGTTGGGCTACATCGAACTCTATCGCCAGAATCAAGCGCGCCTGCAACTGGCGCTGCGCTTGCTGGACATCTACGACGGCCTGAAAAAGCGGGACCGCGTGGTCGACTTCCAGGATCTCGAAGACATGGCCTGCCGCCTGATGGGCGACGAAGGCAGTGTGGGCGCCCTGTTGTTTCGCCTGGACGACTCATTGAGTCATATCTTGCTGGACGAATTCCAGGACACCAATTTCAACCAGTGGGACATGCTCAAGCCTTTCGTGGATGAGTTCCTGTCGACCACCAATGATGGCCGCGCGCGCACGCTCTTTTTCGTAGGCGACGTGAAACAGTCGATCTACGGTTTTCGCGGCGCCGAGCCTTCGATTTTTACCGGGGCCTGTGAGCTGTTGCAGAAACACGATCTGAATGTCGAAAGCCTGCCCACAAATTTCCGCAGCCTCCAACATGTGGTCGACGGTGTGGGCTGCCTCTTCAGGGCTGATCCGTTGAAGCACTCGCTATCGGCTGCCGAGCGGGAAAATGTGCACCAGAGGTGGGCCCGCGGTGAGGCCGAGGGGCAGGTCCTCTTCCTGGAACCGTTTGCCGCCGCGCAGGCCGACGATTCGGACCCCGCCGCTGATGTCGACGAACGCAGTGGTGACCAACTGGCGGCCCAGGCCACGGCTCAGTTGGTGCGCCAGATGAAGGAAGACCCCGCTGGCATCACCTGGGACGGCTTTGGCGAGCAGTTGAAAGAACGCCCGTTGCAATGGAGCGATTTTCTAATCCTGTCGCGCACCCGCACCGAGATCAGCTTGTACGAGAAAGCATTCCGTGACGAAAACATCCCCTTCGTGCCTCCGGGGCGCGGCATGTTGGCTGCCAGTCGCGAGGTGCAGGACATCCTGGCGCTCTTGCGCTGGTTGTTGTGGCCCGATGACGACGCGGCTTTGGCCTCGGTGCTGCGCAGCCCGATTTTTCGCCTGCAGGACAAACCCTTCCAGGAACTGTTGGCCGCTCGGGAGTTGTTGAAACCTGGCGATGAAGAGGGCCGTTTCCGCACGCCATCGAACCTGTGGCCCGCCTTGAAAAAGAAGGCGGACGAGGAGCCCTATTGGCGGCCCGTCCGGCTGCTCAAGGAGTGGCGCAAGCACCTGGGATTTGACACTTGCCACGACTTGTTGCGGCGCATTTTTCGCGAAGGGCAGGTGCTGGAACGCTACCAGGTCGCGCGCGGCGACCAGGCTCGGTTCAACCTGTTGCGGTTGTTCGATCTGGCTTTGAGTCCTGAAATTTCAGGCACGCCAACGGTGCGCCAACTGGCTGACTTTATTGGCACCGCTGCTGGTCGGGGTGGCCAGGAGGAAGGGGCTTTGCCTCGCGATGGCGGGGAAGGTCGAGTGCAGTTCATGACGGTGCACGGCGCCAAGGGTTTGGAAGCGCCGGTGGTTTTTCTGGTAGACGCGAACCGGCCTTCGGGCAAGGAAAGCCCCCGGGTGCGGATGCGCGCTGAGTCGCCGGATACGCCCTTGTTGTTCAAGGTGAACAAGGCGCACCGTGACGGGTTTCAGCTGCCTGAGAGCGTGGCCTGGCCCCAGGATCCCTTGCAGGTCGCGAGCGCCGAGGCTCGTGAGCGCGACCTCGCCGAAGAGGCGAACCTGCTCTATGTGGCCATGACCCGGGCGCGTGACCGGTTGGTGGTGGTGGGCAGCCAGCGTGATCGAGGCGAAGAAAATGATAGTCCTATGCGCAAGATCGGGACGGCATTGCTTGCCGACGATTGCGGCAAGCATGTGCAAACCGATGACCCCGTCGGTTTCCTTCGCCCGCCGGATGCAGCAACTCCCAAGGTGGCTTCGGTGCCTTCCATCGTGGCGGCCAGGGTGCGGTCCTGGCAGCCGCCGCCGCCGCGCGAAACGATGAAGGTGATCACGCCATCGGGCGTGCATGATGATTCGAACGACGACGGCGCCCCGCTGACGGCCGGGCCTCGGGTGCAACAGG
>JADGEP010000072.1:11589-12952 GCA_016744275.1 Candidatus Krumholzibacteriia bacterium
CCGACCGAGCGGGGGCATGAAGTGCACCTCAAGCTGCAATTGGCGGCCGACCACGGCGCCATGCCACCGGGCGGCGGGCCAAACCATGATGAAGCTGCGGCCGTATTTGCCGACGATCATCTGGCTTGGGTTTTTCGCCCACAGGATGAGGGTGGGCAAGGACTCAGCGAGGTGCCTGTGATCCACCGGCGAGTTCCCGGGGCAGGGACCATCGAAGAGCGCATCACCGGCATCATTGACCGGTTGGTGGTGCGCCCCGAGCGCATTGATATCATCGACTACAAAACCAACCGTTTTGGGGGCGACCAGAAGGTGCGGAGCAACCTGGTGAATCATTACCGACCGCAGTTGGCAACCTATGCCGAAGTGATGGCGCAATTGTATCCGGACCGCACCATCCACACCTGGTTGCTGTTTACCGAGCCCGGTTTGTCCGGGGACCAGCGTCTGGAAGAGGTGACGGTGTCATGAGGGCCTTTCTCAAGGGATTTGTCTACGCAGGCCAGGGGATTGTAGCTGGTAGCCGGGGACGCAATTTTCGGGTGATGCTTTTGGCGGCCGTTTTGGTTGCAGGAGCGGCGTCGTGGCTGCGTGTTTCGGCAGTGCAGTGGGCTTTGTTGGCCTTGAGCATGGGATTGGTATTGGCTCTGGAGCTGATCAATACGGCGGGCGAATTGCTGGTGGATATCCTCAGTCCTGGGCACGACCAGCGTTACGGTCAAGTGAAGGATGTCTTGGCCGGCGCGGTTCTGGTGGCGGCATTGGCGGCGGCGATGGTTGGCGCCTTGGTGTTTGTGCCAATTCTGAGAGGAGTCTGAGTTCTGATTAGAAAAAGGCCGGGAGATTGTTATTCTCCCGACCCAGCCTCCCTGCCTGTGAGGTGCGCCTCCTGCGTGTCGTTCTGGAGCGGGTAGCCTATCGCTTCAGTTCTTCTTTCAGGTCCTTCAGTTCTTCCCGCAGCACTTCCAATTCCTCACGCACTTCGTCCAGGTTTTCGTTCTGTTTGTGCAGGCGGTGAACGTCGCGGACCTTGCGCATGCCCCGCGGTGCGACGACCCGGATGTCGTGATCCACGTTGTGGGGGAAGTCACCGTCACTGAGGAACTCGACGATCCGGTGGGGTGCCTGAGGGCCTCTGAAGTCGTGAGTGAACAAGTTGTTGGGCGATTCGCCAAGGGTGACTGTCAGGATCTTGGTCTTGCCTTTGCGCACGACCTTCACTTCGATTTCCTGTTCGGGCTCGGTGTCCCGCATGGCCGCGTGAACATCGCCGGCGTCTTCCACCGATTCGCCGTTCACATTGACAATCACGTCCCCGGCTTTGAGGCCGGCATCGTCGGCAGCACTGTCGTCCTGGATCTTC
>JADGEP010000073.1:0-6249 GCA_016744275.1 Candidatus Krumholzibacteriia bacterium
GAATGTTGGTCTGGCCCTGCTCTGGGTCCTGCTGGCGATGGCCATTGGGCGCCACTACCGCCGACTGACCGCAAATTCCTGAGACTTTTTCCTTCCGTTTGGCCTTACCGCCCAACTGGCACACATGTTGCCTGTTTCTTGATGGTTGAAATAAGGATTCCCTCAGGCGGGGCGCCTTTTCTCACAAAACCGAAGCAAATCCGGTTGGGCAGTTTGTGGCCGTCATTAGTTTAAGTGGATTCAGCAGAGCGCGTTAGCGGTTTTCTGAATACAAATCAAAACATTGACTTGGCAGCATTTTCCCGACACCAGACGCGCAACACCGCGCACTCCGGTTCGAACCGGCGGCTAATATCCTGCCGCACGGGTTCGAAAAATTCCGGATGTCCGGCATCAATGATCATCTGTTGGGGAGGAATTTCATGTCCGTTGCAGAAGCAGAAGCCCCCGTCGCTCGGGCGGCTCAGGAAGGCAAATTTTTGTCCTTCGTTCTCGGGTCCGAAGAGTATGGCCTCGAAATCCTGAAGGTTCACGAGATCAACGGGATGACCGGAATTACGCCGGTGCCTCGCACGCCGGAGTATGTGCGTGGCGTATTGAACCTGCGCGGTCGGGTCATTCCCATCGTCAGCCTGCGTCAAAAATTCGAGATGGCGGCAGTCGAGGACACCGACCGGACCTGCATCATCGTGGTCGAAGTGAACCACCAGGGAACGGAAATCACCATGGGCATCGTGGTCGACGAGGTTTCCGAGGTGCTGAGCATCACTGCTGACCAGATCGATCCCGCGCCGTTGCACGGCAGCACCGTGGGCGATGCAGGCTACGTATCGGGCATGGGCAAACTCGACGACAGAGTCGTGGTGCTCCTGGACATCGACCATGTCCTGAGCCGTGTCGAAATCGAAGCCATCATCCAGTCCGCCACCTAGATACAAGGAAGCCAAAAATGATCGAGCGCAAAGCGATTCTGGCCCAGATAAACTCCGTTCCTTCGATGCCTTCGGTGGTGATGGAGCTGCGCAAATACCTGAGTGATCCGGACGTGAGTTTTGACAAGCTGGCCAAGGTCATCGAATACGACCCCGGCCTGACCGTCAACGTGCTGCAGTTGGCCAACTCGGCCTACTTCGGCTGGTCACGCACGATTCAGACAGTCAAGGACGCCATCACCCGCCTGGGCACCAACCGGGTATTTCAGATGGTGCTTTGCATGTCGGTGGCGCCGCTGGTGCGCAAGCCGATCATGGGCTACGATACGGACAGCGAAGGGCTTTGGCAGCACTCCATCGCCACGGCGATGGCCGCCGAGCAAATGGTGCAAAAACTGGGTCTGCGTGGCCTGGATGAAGCCTTCACCGCCGGCCTGTTGCACGACATGGGCAAGATCGTATTGGGCACCTTTGTCGAAGTGGATGACATCAGCATCAAAGAGATCATGGCTTCGGACAATCTGACCTTCAATGAAGCGGAACAGATGGCGCTGGGCATTGACCACGCCGAGGTTGCCTCGGAATTGCTGACGACCTGGAATCTGCCCGAAAACGTTGTTGCTGCTGCTCGCTGGCACCACCAACCCGAGCGTGCCGAAGACGAACACCGTCAGTTGGTGGATGTGATCCACGTTGCGGATTACTTGTGCCTGAGCCTGGGTGTGGGCATGGGATCCGACGCGACCCACTACCGTGCTGATACCGAGGCTCATGGGCGCTTGGGCATGAATGATATCATTGCCGAAGAGGTCGGCGAAACGGTGCTGGCGGGAGTGGAAGAGTTGGGCACCATGTTTGGCGCCGCCAAAAAAGGAAAGCCCATCGAGGTTTGATGAATGCGGGCCTAGCGGCTGAGCAGCGTGAGGGTGGCCTTGCCGTATGGGGTTTCACCGGTGTAGTCGGTCCGGCTGCCCGGTTCCAATATCCAACCGACATAGTCGTCGGCGGTCGGTACCTGGTAGGGAAAAGTCGCCGTCGGCGCCACGTGGGGGTTCAACTCGATGTTGTTGAACAGCGTGCGCATGTTGTTGACCACCTCGGTCACCGCTTCAATGATCTGTTCATCGGCTTCCCCGTTTTGCGATTGATCCTTGAGCCCAGCTTCGGGCAATAGGATCAGCTTGCCGCCGATATAGAGGGTCGCGGGCAGATCCGTAATGATCGCCCCTTCAACCGCTTTGTTTTTTCCCTGCAGAAAAGTGATGTAACTGCCTTCTTCGGGGTTTTTCAGGTCCCAGCCATCGCCTTTTTTGAAGACAGGCTTTTCCCCGATCAGGAGTTCCACCAGATCCAGGATTTCCTTGGTTTTGGGAAAAGTGAGGGCCACTGCGCTAGCCTTCCTGCCAGATGAGAATCACGTGAACTTCAAGGTCGCCTTCGCCTCGCACCGTCTGGGCCATGCCCTGGATGCCGCTGGCAAAAAACTCGATGCAACTCTTGCCGCCCATGAAGAGGGGCAAGCCCAGTTGCACTTTCTGGCCCGCTGCGGCTCGGCTGGCCTTCAATACGCCAGCAGCGACGTTGGCGATTTCGCCCAAGCCGTCGGCCATGTCTTCCATTTCGGGGGTCTCGTCATCTTCCATGGCGAACAAGGTGCGGGTCAAAGACTCGCCACTGGGTTTGTTGGCCATCACGGCCAGGTTCCAGCCGCCGTTGTCCGAAGTCAGCGCGATGCTGCTGCCCAATTCCACATCAGATTCCCGGGGGTCCGACGGGTTGGGGTCGACCTCCAGGGGCAAGTCCATCTGAATCCGGCAGGTGTCGACCACCGCTTGGACGGCTTCCTGCAGGACATTGACGGGGACATGGTTTCCAGGTTTGACGTTCGCTTCCGCAGTGTTCGTCGTAGTCAACTGATTGCCTCCAGCAATTGTGCCATAGCGCCACATCAGGATCACCTGCAGGGATATGCCCCCGGGTCCGGATAGTCTTTGGGCAATGGCGTTTACGCCTCTTGGGAAATATTTGATCCAATCGTTGCCCTTCAAAAATATCGGCAGTCCCAATTGGTTTTGTTCATTGGCGGATTTCTCCCGCTTCGCCTTCCATACTCCAGCCGCCACGTTCGGGATTTCATTCATGGCATCACCCATGTCCTCGAACGGAGTGCTCTCGTCGTCCTCCATGGCGAACAAGATCCGCGTCAACTTCTGGGTCACCTCGGTGGAAGCCACGCAGGCGAACTGATAATTGATCTCGTCATTGGTCAGGGCAATGGTGCTGCCAAAGTGGACGTCACCCGGCTCCGGTGCCCGAGGCATGCCGTCGAGTTCCAGTTTCAAACCGAATTGGACTTCGAAGGTTTGCACCACCGAATCGACGGCCTCTCTCATGGCATCCATCTTGGACATGACGTCCATCGGATCTTCGACCCGTTCTCGATTTAACACGAGTGCTGTCACGTTATGAAGGCTCCCAGGACTTGGCCCATGTCTTCAGCGGTGAACGGTTTGGCAAGCAGGAACATGGCCCCGCCCTCGGTGGCCTGATCGACCATTTCCTTGGTGGATTCGGAGGTCACGAACCCAAACGGGATCTCGATTCCTTCAGCATTCAAGGCGGTCAGGAATTCGATGCCGGTCATTTCAGGCATGTGCCAATCCGAGAGAATCAGGTCCGGGTTTTCCGCCTTGACCACTTCCAGGGCCTCGCGGCCGTTCTCGGCTTCCACGATGTCGTGTCCTTCGTATCCAGCCTGCCGGATTGTGCGCGAGACGATGCGGCGCATGGCCCGGGAATCGTCTACGACCAGAATCTTCATGGGGTACTCCTCTTGGGGTTGCCTCGACGACGGAATCTCCCGCCGCCGCAAAAAAGCCCTCTGGCTCGTTCCAGTAGGGTCTTAGATCGGTTGGCTCCGGAGTTGGTTAAGACTTTTCTTTAAAAAAAGAGGAAGAAATCAGCAGGGCAAAATTTTGAACCGCACCGTGTTTTCGATGGCCTCGGCGACAGCCTCGTCGAGGTTCATTTTTTCGCTGTATTCGAGCAGATCTTCGGCTTTGGCGTTCAGAATCGGCCGTGGGGACCGGATCGAGCAGCAGTCGCGGTAGGGCAAAATCGAAGTCTTGAAGGCGCCGATTTCCTTGGACCAGGCGGTGATCTCCATCTTGTCCATGCCAATGAGCGGCCTGAGGATGGGCAAATCCACATCAGAACTGATGGCGCCCAGGTTGGGCAGCGTCTGGCTGGCGACCTGCCCCAGGCTGTCGCCGGTCACCAAACCAAGGCAGCTGCCGCGTTTAGCCAGCCGGACGGCGGTCTTGACCATGAAACGGCGGAACATGACCATGTCGTAGCGGTCTTCCACCGTGCCGATAGCGCGCATTTCATAGGGCACCACCGGGACCATGTGCAGGGTCAGGGGCACCGGCGAGAAGCGGGCCAGTATGCCGGCCAATTCCTTGATCTTTTCGACATCGGCCTCGTCCAGATTGCGTCCGGAATAGAAGTGCACAAACTCCGGACGACTGCCGCGGCGCATCATCAACCAGGCGGCCACCGGCGAATCGATGCCGCCCGAAAGCAGCACCATCGTGCGCCCGCTCGAAGCGAGAGGCAACCCGCCATAGGCCGGAATCTTTTCCGAAAAGACGAGAACGTTCTCTTTGAGAATCAGCACATTGACCACCAGGTCGGGCCCAACCATCTTGCCGGGCAAGCCGGTTTTCGTATGCACGGTGTAGCCCACGGCCCGGCTGATTTCCGGTGAAGTCAGGCCAAATTTGCGATCGCTGCGGCGGGTTTCCACCTTGAAATTGCGCGCGCCGGCGCGGGTCTCTTCGGCCAGGGCGCAGGCCACTTCGCCGACCTTGGTCAGGCGAGGCTCCTCGTTGGCTTCCAGATCTTCCCTCAGCTCGGGATCAACCTCGTCGCGCGGGATCGCCACCACGGGTGAAATCCATTGCAGGCCAAACACGTTCTTCAACTTCGCCGCCACTTCAGGGGCGCGGGTGGGGTCGTCCAAATTCACCAGCAAGCGGCTTTCCACATGCTTCACCGAACTGATCTCTTCGCCCTTGAGCGCGCTCTGGATGTTGTTGATCAGTTTGCGCAGAAAGACACTGCGGTTGCGACCCTTGAGGGCGATTTCCGCATAGGCGCAGGCGATGATGGGGGTGGCCAGTGCCATGTCATTTTCTCCGCGGCCTTGATTCCTGCCGGGGGCGGGGTATTCTGGATGCCAACAGGTTGCGCCGGACGCAACCGCAATCCACAGAATCTAGCAAGAGCCCACCCGGGCGCAAGTCGCAATTGCGACCATCCGGGCGGCGTTCGAAGGGATCGCGACCATGTTGGAGACCCAGGGCATCAAGTTGGATGTGAGCGCCGCTGAAAAATTTCTCGCCGCCGACGCCGTCGACGGACTCGCTGACCAAGTGCGCACCGTCGCCACAGAACTGGAAAATGGGCAGGGCCCTGGTGCCGAATATCTGGGCTGGTTGGGATTGCCTGGCTCCATCACCGAGACGGATTTGGCGGCCATGCAAGCCAGCGGTGAACGGGCCCGCCAGACTGAAGTGTATGTAGTGGTGGGCATCGGTGGCTCGTATCTTGGTGCGCGCGCGGTGCTTGAGGCCCTTGGCGGATCCGTTCCCGGTTGCCCCGAAATCGTGTTTGCGGGCACAGGTTTGTGCTCGGCCAGCCTGAATCGCGTGCTGGAGAAAATTGCATCCCGCGATTTCCGCGTCTGTGTGATTTCGAAATCCGGCACCACCCTGGAGCCCGCCGTGGCCTTCCGCCTTTTGCGGGCTGAGCTGGAAAAGCGCCACGGTCTTGAAGGGGCTGCCGAGCGCATCACCGCCGTGACCGATCAATCCCGAGGCGCCCTGCGCGAACTGGCTGATAAACAGGGTTACGAAACTTTCGTGATTCCCGACGATGTGGGCGGCCGTTTTTCGGTGCTCACCCCGGTGGGCTTGGTGCCCCTGGCGGCGGCCGGATTGGACATCCGGGCCCTCGTCCGTGGCGCTGCCGACATGGCCAAGGCCTGCACCGGCGGCGAATTGCGGAACAATCCGGCCCACCTGTACGCCGCCACACGGCACCTGCTCTATGAAAAGGGCTTCCATACCGAAGTCATGAGCACTTTTAGTGCCGACCTGCAAATGATTCAGGAATGGTGGAAGCAGTTGTTTGGCGAGAGTGAGGGCAAAGGCGGCGAGGGCATTTTTCCCGCCTCGACGGTCTTCACCACGGACCTGCACAGCCTCGGCCAATACGTGCAGGACGGCCGTCGCAGCCTGCAGGAAACCTTTCT
>JADGEP010000073.1:6259-12722 GCA_016744275.1 Candidatus Krumholzibacteriia bacterium
CGCAACGCCGTCGGTAACATCACGGTACCGGATGATCCCGCTGATCTGGATGGTCTGAATTATCTCGCGGGCCGTTCCCTGGACGATATCAACTGGAAAGCCTACGAAGGAACCCGTCAGGCCCATCTGGATGGCGGCGTGCCGTGCAGCAGTATCGAGATCGACCGGGTGACCCCGGAAGTGGTGGGAGCGCTGCTCTATATGTTCGAAAAAGCAGTCGCCGTCAGTGGGCGGCTCCTGGGCGTCAATCCCTTCGACCAGCCTGGTGTGGAAACCTATAAAAAAGAGATGTTCCGGCGTCTCGGGAAATAGCGCCGGCGAAAAAGGAGTGCGAAGGGTGCGGAAACGGGCGAGATGAACAGAATCTCGAACAGATCCGCCAATAGCTCCGTCTGTGGCCTTCTTGGCGGGATCTATTTGCGACAACACCACTCGCGTTATATTTTTCACAGGTTATTTGAGCACTTCCGGACGGGAATTCCGATCCGGTGGCGGGCCCCTGAACAAGGCCCCGCATTCCATAGCCCTTGATGTTCCGAAATGTTCTGAACATGTTCTGAAGAACAGAGGAGAGCCCCGTGAAAAAGACAACTCTGAGCACCGCCCTGATGCTGTTGGCGCTGCTGGTCGTCGTATCGGCCTGTGGCGAAAAAGCCACCACGACCACCAACGAAAACCTGGCGGCCGCCAATACAGAAGCGGCTCCTGCAGCTGCCTCGGCCACCGCTGGTGACAACGCCTGGACGGGCGAAATCAAAGAGACCATGGACGCGGGTGGCTACACCTACGTGTTGGTCGATACGGGCAGCGAAAAAATCTGGGCCGCCGCGACCGTGACCAAGGTGGCTGTCGGACAGCGCGTCACTGTGCCCAAGGGCATGATGATGAAAAACTTCCCCAGCAAGACTCTCGACCGCACCTTCGACGAAATCTATTTCGTGGGCGGCATCTATCCTGAAGGCGAACTGCCGAAGGCCAGTGGCGGTGGGATGGGCGGCATGCCCAAGGCTTCGAATCCCGCCAGTGGCGGCATGGGTGGGATGGGCGGCGGCGCCAATGCCAACAATACCGTGGCCGATGCCAACGTGGAAAGCGTGGCCAAGGTGCCCCACGGTTACACCGTTGCCGAAGTGTTTGCCAAGAGCGCATCGCTCAACGGCAAAGTGATCAAGGTGCGCGGACGCGTCGTCAAATTCACCGCCAACATCATGGGCGTCAACTGGGTGCACATCCAGGACGGCACCGAAGGCGACCTGACCATCACCACCGGCGCTGTCGTGGCCACTGGTGATCTGGTCGTCGTCGAAGGCCCGCTGTCGGCCAACAAAGACTTCGGCGCCGGCTACAAGTACGACGCGATCATTGAGAAGGCGACCATTACCGTCGAGTAGGCGCTTCTGCCTGCATACCCATAAAGAGAGTGCCGTGGGAGGTCCTCGCCTACGCCCTTACGGGCGTGGCTGCGGATTTCCCACGGCACTCTCTTTATGGGTATGCACCCACGCCCACCATAGCTGCCTGACGTCAGTAGTGGTGTGGTGTTCCCCTCCCTCTTCCTAAACAAGAACGCCGGCGTAATCCGCAGCCGTGCCCCCACGGGGCACAGGCGAGGACTTCGCCGGCGTTCTTGTTTAGGAAGAGGGAGGGGAAGGCCCCAGCCCTACTTGTGGTCTGAGAGGTACTTCGCCACACCCTCAGCCGTCGGCTTCATGGCGTCGTCACCCTTGGTCCAGTTTGCGGGGCAAACTTCGCCGTGCTCTTCGAGGTGCTGCAGGGCATCAACGGTGCGCAGGGCTTCATCGATGTTGCGGCCCAGGCCCAGGTTGTTGACGACTGCGGACTGCACGATGCCGTCCTTGTCGATGAGGAAGGTGCCGCGCAGGGCCATGCCGCCATCCAGCAGCACGCCGTAGTCCTGGCTGATGGTCTTCTGGAAGTCGGCTACCAGCGGGAACTGAACGTTGCCGATGCCGCCGTTGTTGACGTCGGTGTTCTTCCAGGCCAAGTGGCTGAAGTGGCTGTCAGTGCTGACACCGATGACTTCGACGCCGCGGCTCTTGAACTCTTCGAGCTGCTTGTCGAAGGCGATGATTTCGGACGGGCACACGAAGGTGAAGTCCAGGGGGTAGAAGAACAGCACCACGTACTTGCCGCGGTAGTCGGCCAGGCTGAAGTCGTTCTTGAAAGAGTTGTCCGGCATCACGGCGGTGGCAGTGAATTCGGGGGCCTCGGTGGAAACCATAGGCACGGGGATGAAGTCGAAGTCCATGTTGTCCATTGAATCGTTCTCCTTGTAAAAGGATGGTCGTGAAAGGCACAAGCCAGCATGGCCTGCATTGCAAAACATCGTCGAAAATTTTGATGGGGTCGCGGTGAGTCTCTACTGGATGAGTCTCTATTGGGCCGCCTGTGTTTGACAGTCCGGGCAGATTCCGAAATATTCGAGGCGGTGCCCTTCGATGCGGAATCCGGCCAGCTCGGTGGGTTGGGCCGGCGTGCCGCCGGGTCCCAGGTCGTATACATCCTGGATATGCCCGCATCCGGAACAACGCACATGGTAGTGATCGCTGGTATCCCCGTCGAAACGGGTCTCGACACCGGAAAATTCAAGCTTGCGGATCATACCGTCCTCGTGCAGAACCTCGAGGTTGCGGTACACTGTGCCCAGGCTGACCCGGGGCATCCGTTGCCTGACCATGTCGTAAAGCTCGGCTGCAGTGGGATGGGTCTTCACTGCGCACAACTCTTCGAGGATGATCTTTCGCTGCGGCGTATTGCGCCGAAGCTTGATTTCCGCAGGTTGGGACTCAGACATGTCACTTCCTTGCCCAGGGCCGGGGGGCCTCTGCAGGCGGGGTCAAAAACTCGGGCTCCGCGCGCCGCGCTGGCCTTAACTAATAGGAACGATTCCGAAAGTCAACTGAGAAAAGAACCATCGAGTATTCCTGAGAGGCGTTTAAACCTCCTCTACCCGATGAACGTCTTAATTAACAAGCAATCGACCATTCACGCCATTCGTTGCTATGAGGAAACATGACTGGGAACCGCCAAAAAGAGATCGCTAAGCAAGATCCTACGGATTTTGAAGATGTGCGGTTGCGTTTGGCCAGGGATCTCGATTGGGCCGAAAAGGCCGCGGCAGGCGACAGGGTGGCTTTTGAGGAAATGTATCGGTGCTACCAGAACCGTGTGTACGGCTTATCGTTGCGGCTGACTGGAGATGCGGTGGAGGCCGAACAACTGACCCAGGACACATTTGTGAAGGCCTGGTTTGCCATCGGCGGCTACCGGGGAAGAGGCCAACTGGGGGGCTGGCTGGGCCGGGTGACGACCAATTTGTGGCGGGATCGCCACCGGTCCCGCACCCGCCGCCGGCAGCTGGCCGCCGACGCTCTGGTGGACAAAGGGACTCTGCCGGGCGAGGAGCCGACCGCCAGCTTGTCTGGCGCAGCGCGCAGCCATCCTGATGGAGTGGTTCCCCTGTTGACGGCCGTGGATCTGGAACGCTGCATCGCGCGGTTGCCGGTTGGCGCGCGTCGGGTCTATGTGCTCTACGAAATTGAAGGATATGCCCATCGCGAAATCGCCGAACTGTTGGGCGTGGCGGTTGGCACCGTGAAGGCTCAGTTGCACCGATCCCGCAAACTTCTGCGGGTCATGTTGACCGATGGCAAGGAGACAGCCCATGGCTGATGAAAACAAACCCCGGCATCCGGATGAGATTGACCGGCAAATACAACGCCTCGCTGGCGAACTGCGCGACCGGGGAACGGCCCCCGAGCGAGATTTGTGGACCGGAATCGACCGGGCCATCACGGCGGCTGAACAGCATCAGATCCGCCCACATGCTAGGTGGAGTTGGCCGCGAATGGCCGCCAGTGCGGCAGCGGTTTTGGTCTTGGTTTTTGCCGGATGGACCAGCGTGCAGCAGCAAATCAGCACCGAGGCGCAGTCGCCTTTGGCCTTGCTCGAGAGCCCGGTGGCTGCTGAGAGCGATGAGACCAACGGGCTGGCTGCCATCGATCTGGCCCTCGAAGAATTGAACCTGGCCCTGTCTGACGACCCGGAAAATCGAAGCCTGGGAAATCTGGCCCAGATGCTTCACCAGTCTCGCGGGCGAATGCTGCGCCAGAACATGGAATTGCGTCTGATGGGCGGCTGAGCAAAGAGTTTTGAATTGGCGAAAGAAGTGATGTTGGCGGACACAGCCTGCAAGGGTTGTAAACAGGAGGACGAAGGATGAGCACGATCAGGAATGCTTTTTTGGTGGCCATGATGGCGGCGCCCCTGCTGGTGGCGTCGGCTTCGGCTGACCAGGAAATCAACGAGACGGTGAAAGCCAAGGCCCACGGTCTGGTGACGGTGGAGAACATCGCCGGCTCTATTGAGGTGATCGGCTGGGATCGCAACGAGGTGAAGGTCGAAGGGCGGTTGACGGGTGATGCCCAGAAGCTGTTGCTCGACGGTGGCAAGAAGACACGGATCAAGGTCAAGTATCCGCGTCGCAGCAAGAACCTCGATGGTGGTGCCGAGTTGGTCATTCACGTACCGGCCGGCAGTCGGGTGGATGTCGAGTGCATCAGCGCCACGGTGGAAGTCCGCGGCGTCAACGGCACAATCGATGCGGAATCCATCAGTGGCAGCGTTGCCGTCAGTGGCCGTTGCGAATCGGTGGAAGCAGAATCCATCAGCGGTGATGTTGTGGTCGACTGCGATTCCGATGAAGTCAGTCTGGCCAGTATCAGCGGCAACGTCGAAGCAACTGGCGGCACCAGTGAGGTGGAAGCCGAAACAGTCACTGGCGACATCACCCTGAAGTTCGACAAATTTCTTGGGCTGAATGTGGAATCAGTGGCCGGCGATGCTGTGGTTGTTGGCGATCTTGATTCCGGGGGCAACTTCGGTTTCGAATTGCACAGTGGCACCCTGCGCCTGACTGTGCCGTCTGATGTGAGTGCCGACTTCCGCGTCGAAACATTCTCCGGTGGCATCGACAATGGCTTCGGCCAGAAGTCACGCAAGACGAGCAAGTATGCGCCGGGGCGCGAACTGGAGTTCACCAACGGCAGCGGTGATGCGCGCGTGCGGATCGACACTTTCAGCGGCGATGTGATCATCAAGAAAAACTGACCCGCAAAAGGGTGAATGCCCGGACCCGCAGGACATAAAAATAGGGCCCCCTTTGCAGGGGGCCCCATTTCATTCTATTCGTCGTCGAATTAGAACTTCAGGTAACCACCAACGCTGGCGCCAGTCGCGCTCTCAGCCATGCCACCGTCGTCCATCGAAGGATAGACCATGCCGGTCCAGCCGTTGTTGCCCAACGGAGCCATCGCATTGTCATCATTGGACATGATGGCATACTGCGCGTAGAACGTGACGGCCTTGGTCACAGGATGATCAACACCGAAGCTGATCTTGTTGTAGCCGTCGTCGTCGACGTCCGTGTTGGGGTCGGTCATGTAGTAGGCAGCCTTGACGTGCCACTTCGGGGCAGCCTTGAAGAGACCCTCGAAACCAATGGTCGTAGCGCTGACACCGT
This sequence comes from Candidatus Krumholzibacteriia bacterium, assembly GCA_016744275.1. Classification (GTDB taxonomy): domain Bacteria; phylum Krumholzibacteriota; class Krumholzibacteriia; order LZORAL124-64-63; family LZORAL124-64-63; genus JAGRNP01. The sequence goes on from JADGEP010000073.1 coordinate 11,802, forward strand.
CGACGCCGCGAACATTGCTGACAGCCTGATACAGGGCAGCCACGCCGAATTTCTCAGCGTTGTAACGGCCGGCACCACGCAGGACGCCTTCGGCTTCGGCGTCGGTGACACCGTCGTCGTTGCCGTCAAAGAAGCCGGCGCTCAAGGTCTCGTAACCCAGACCCAGGAAGAAATCTTCCGGAGCATAATAAACCATGCCACTGAAAGCGCTGGCGCCTTCGGCGTCAGGGTTGGTCCAGTCGGAGCTGTCCAGCACGTGGGCGAACTGGCCACCGAAGCCGTTCTCCATGGCAGGCAGCACATAAACCAACACGTTCTCGACCCGCATGTCGTGACCCATGGTCATGTCGCGGAAATCGCCAACGGTGTCCTTGAAGAACGTCGCCTTGCGGCCCAGGGTCTTCACGGGAGTATCGTGGATACCACCGAGGAAAGTACCCCAGTCGCCCTTGAGACCAATGAAGGTGTTGCGGTTGGCGAGGCCATTGTTGGTCTTGATAGTGACTTCATCACCATTGTCATCCGTGTAAGTCTTGGAGCCGCCCTTTTGGGCCATGTTCAGGCTCTGCTCGAACTGCCAGATGGCGGTGAAGTTCTCGTTCAGTTCATACCCACCCTTGATGCCGAAGCGTGAGGTGTTGCTGGTCAGGCTAAAGCCGCTCTCGTTGCCGTCGTTCAGCATATTGATCGACGTGTGAAGCTTGCCATAGACTTTGTAGGTCATGTCGCCGGCCAGGGCGGTGCCCGCAGCCAAAACGATCAACAGGACCATCAGCGTGGTGAAAACCTTCGAATTAAACAATTCGGACCTCCTTGAAATCAACTGGGGTTCTTCCGGGAACCGATGCGCCCGAAATCGAGCGCTCTTGCCAAATACAGATAATTTTCGTATCCGTATACTCTGGCATTCTTAGAGCGCCG
>JADGEP010000074.1 GCA_016744275.1 Candidatus Krumholzibacteriia bacterium
ATCTTAGAGGCACAACCCAATAAAAACGAAACCCCGTGCAACCCTCGGCTTGATTCCCGTGTCATAGTGGTGTCGGACATGCATGACCGGAACCGCACGTTGGAGAAGACTGGACCTGGAGAAGACTTGGACGAACGCACCCTGATCAGGCGCATCCTCACTGGTGACGCCGCCGCTGAACGGCAGCTCTACGAGACTCACGTTGACCGTGTGTTTCGTTTGGCCTACCGCATGACCGGCGACATGACCCAGGCCGAGGACCTGACCCAGGACACATTTATCCGGGCCTTTGATCGGCTGGCTGATTACCGGGGCGAATGCGCTTTTGGTGGCTGGCTGCACCGGGTGGCGACTTCGGTGATCCTGACGGCGCTACAGAAGCGCAAGCGGTTGCAGAATGTGGAGTCGTTGCGCGAGGACATGGCCGCGGTTTCGGGAGCGGGCAAGGTGGAGAATCCGGATCTCCGCCGCACCCTCAACCGAGCCATCGATGTCCTGGATGACAGCCACCGGATGGTGTTCGTGATGCACGACATGGAAGGCTTCACGCACCAGGAGATAGCGACGGCCATGGGAACGCCCGTGGGCACGGCCAAGGCACGGCTCTCACGGGCCCGCCAGAAGCTGCGCGACATTTTGAACGGGCCCAACCTGAGTCTGGGAATGGAATAGGATTATGAGCAGCAAGAACGACAACAATTGGGATGAACTGCTCCGCGAGGCCGAGGCCACGCCCGAGGTGCCCCGCGACCGCATGTGGCAGGCCATCGACGCAGCCCGGCAAGACCGCCGCGGCATCGTCACCCTGCCGCAGGCGAAGCCCAACCGGGCCCGCGTGTGGCGCATGATGGCTGGCATCGCGGCCATCCTGGTGCTGGGTGTGGCGATCGGGCGCATGACCGTGAATCCCGAGGTGCCCGTGTTGGCGATGGAAAAACTGCCGGCGCCGACGACGATCAACCCGGTGGCCGAAAAGGAAGTCTACCGCCTGGCGGCAACCGACCTCTTCGGCAGGGCCGATTTTCTGCTCACCGATTTTAAGGTGCGCTCGTGCTCCCAGGATGATCTGGGCGAGGTGCCTTCGTGGGCCGGCGGCATGCTGCTGCAGACCCGCATGCTGATGGATACGCCGGTGGCCAACGACGCCGACATGCAACAACTGCTCGAAGAATTGGAACTGGTACTGGCCCAGATCGTCGGCCTGTCACGCAACAACTGCGCGCGTGACATGGCTTGGATCAAACAGGGTCTTCAGGAACGCTCTACCCTGGGCCGGCTGCGGATGGCATCCGACAGCGGCACCCAGGGCGCACTTTAGAAAGGTCGGGATCATGGATATCCGGAAAATCATGGGAATCATTGTGCTGGTGGCTGTTTTGGCCACAGCCGGCTACGCCCTGGCGGACGAAGAAAGCACCCGCAAAATGGAAGAGGCCCGCGCGGCGCTCAACCGTGCCAAATACGCCGAAGCCGCCGAGCTGATGGCCGAGGTATACCGCCTCGAAAAAAACACCGAGGCCGCCGGCAACGCGCTGTATTGGGAAGCCTTTGCCCGCTACCGGTTGCAACGCAAGGTGGAACGCAAACGGGCCGTGGAGCTGCTCAAACTGCAGCAACAGGAGTTTGCCCTGGCGGAAACGGCCCAGGAAGGCGAGGCCCTGCTGTTGCGCCTCTACGCCGAAATGGCCGAGCGCGGTGAAATCGAAGGCATCCAGGAGATCGAACGGGCGAGTCACGAAGAGATCCAGCGGGAAGAGACCCGCATCCAGGCCCTGCACGCCTTGATGAACATGAATCCCGACCGGGCTGTGCCCATTTTGGAGAAAATCGTCCGGGACGACAGCGAAGGCACGACCGAGATGCGGCGCAACGCCCTGTTCATTCTCTGCCGGGCCGACAACGAGCGCAGCGAGGACATCCTCCTGGATCTGGTGCAGACTTCGACCGATCCCGAAATGTTGTCGGAAATTGTCATGTGCCTGTCGATGAAAAATTCAGACCGCGCCCTGGAAGCCATCATTGCACTCTTCGAAAAATCGGACGACGCCGAAGTGACCGACAGCGCCTTGTTTGCCCTTGGCCAACATGGCGGGGACCGGGCCTTCGGCATTTTGGCCGGCATAGCCCGAGATAAAGACCGTGATTCCGAAAGCCGTTCCCAGGCCCTCTTTGCCCTCTCCCAAACCGGTCGCGATGCCGACGTGGCCGCCATTTCCATGGAAATGCTGGAAGCGGCCGAGGATCCGGAGATCATGGAGATGGCGCTGTTTTCGCTCTCCCACCTGGAGAGCGAAGTGCCGGATCGCGTATTCATGGACCTGGTCAACAACCCCAATGCCGACGACGACATGCGCGCCCAGGCGCTGTTCTTTGCCGCCCAACGCAGTGATCTTTCGCTGGAGTTTCTGATGGAGGTCTACAATAAGGCCGACAGCGCTGACTTGAAGTTGCAGGTCTGCCATGTGATCGCCCAGTTGGACCAAAGTGATGATGGCCTGGAGGCGCTGATTCGCATTGCCCGGCAAGAAACCGACGCGGAGATCAAGCTTAATATGCTGCATTGGATCGGGCAGTTCGACAGCGACAAGGCGGCGAACTATCTGCTGGAAGTGATCAACCAGAAGTAGGTTTGAAGCGGCAGAATGTTTGCAGTAGATGACATGAGCGCCCAGGCATCTGGCCTGGGCGCTCATTTTTTGCGCTACTTCAAGAGCATGATCTTGCGGTGGTCGGCCTTGCCTTCGACAAACAGCCGCACATAGTAGGCGCCGCTGGAAACGGCCCGGCCGGCGTCATCGCGACCCTGCCAGATACGGGTGTAGGGGCCCGCTTCCAGGTGGGTGTTTGCCAACATCCTGACCAGGCGACCAGTGACATCGTAGATCGCCACCCGCACCTGAGCGGAGCGCCCCAATTCGAAGCGGATCTCCGTTTGGGGGTTGAAGGGATTGGGCACATTCGGCAGCAGACGCGTCAACGGAACCGGCACCCTGGGCATAGCAAATGCGACCTCTGGGCTGCGGCCCATTTCCACTCCTTCGCTGACGATCGTGTAGCTGTAGTACAGGGTCGTGCCCGGGGCAAAACCCAGGGGGCGGTCGACAAACTGCAGCGTGCCGGATGTCGAAGCCAACGGCGCGGTGGTCAGGCGTGCGGCTGTTTCACCTTCGATACGGCGGTAGACATGGCACCCCTCCTGGGGAGCGGTCGGCGCCGGCCAGGAGAGATTCACCTGGCCACCCTGGGCAACCAATGAGGGCGTCGGGGCCGCAACGGCCACCGAACTGGTGGTATTGATCTCCCCCACAATGGGCGTGCCGGTGAAGGGCGCCATGGCGATGGGATCGGCGCCACCGCCAGGAGTCCAGGACATCTGGCCCGCGATGGCTGGGGTTGCCGTTGGGCCCGCTTGCACCAGGACAACCGAATGGGGAGTCATGACGGCGTAGCGGAATGTCGCCAGCATGGTGGCTGTCGCCGGAGGCAGGGGCGATCCGCCAACGACGATGTTGTAGTCTGGTTCGGTCGCGATGTTGACCCCGGCGCCGGAGTATTCCATGGGAGACCTGACGATGTTGCCGATGAAATTCAGGGAACACTCCCACTTCGCCACCCCGGATGGGTCCGACGGGTTGTAGAGCACGACGTAGGCCCGGTTGAAATGTCCGGCACCAATGGTGGTGGAAAATTCGGTAAAACCAGGATCAAAGAACACCCCGAGCAGATCGTCGCCGGGAACGGTCTGGTAGGCACCGACACCCGTGCATTGCACTTCGGTGCAAAGTCCAGTACCCCCCAGATAAATGGTCGCGGGCCAAACCCCGACTTGCTCCGGCCGGAATGAAATCGTGTACCGAACCGATTCGCCAGGCTGCAAGATGTTCGTCTGTCCACCAATACTGTACAAGGTTGACGAGCTGCTGGGCGCCAACTCCATCACTTGATTGCCCGTATTGGTGACGGTGAACGTTCGCGTCCTGATCGTGGTCAGGATGTTGGTGCCGAAGTCGAGGGAAGTGGTCGAAACCCCGCAGGACTCGATCACCTCACCGGCAATACCCGTCACCGAAACTGGGGGCACTTCGGTACCCAAAAGAACCTCGGTGGCGAACTCGCCCGCCACCAACGGCGCAAAGCGCACCACGATCATATGGAACATGCCGGGCATCATTTGTAAGGGACCTGCTCCCTCCACCACCGAAAAGCCCAGGGTTTCGTCGGCCATCTGCACGTCCATATCCAATATGGTCAGGCCGGTATTGAAGATCATGACCGATTGGTCGCGAGAATCGCCTTCAGCGGTCGTCAAGTAGTTCAGATGATCTGGCCTCACGATCCAGGACGGAATAGCTGGTATTCCAGTGCCCGTCAATAACACCGACGGCACCACGTCACCCAGATCAAGTTGGCAGGTAAAACTGTCGGGGATGGTGGGCGCGAAACGCAGACCCACGGCAGTCGATTCTCCGCGAGCCAGAACTATGGGGTGGACGGCATTGGTGATGGTCACCTGGTCGCTGCAACCAACCATGACCGGGTCAACCGCAAACGGCGCCTCGCCATTGTTGTACACCCGCACCCAGCGATTAACCGCGGCGCCGATTTGAACCACGCCAAAATCGGCCTCAGTCGGGCTGGTGAAAGAGGTGATGGGTTCGCGCCCACTGCCGCTCAGGTTCACGACTTCCAGGCCGGTGCCCAGCAACAGATCGCAGGAAAAACTGCCGATGCTCCCCGGCTGGAAACGGACGCCCACATCGTGGGAATTGCCGGGGAACAGGGTTACCGAAAATCCGCCCGATATGATGGCAAAGTCTTCGGCGCATCCGGCCAGTGCCGGAGACAGACTGATCGCCCCTTCGCCGGTATTGGAGATGGTGATGTATTTGTTCACCGCGCCGCCCACATAGGTGGAGCCGAAGCCGACCGCCGCAGGAACCTCATAGGAAATCAGCAGATCCGCACCGGTGCCGGTCAAAGCGACTTGATCCAGGCCGGGCGCGAATGAGAGTGCGCAGGCGAAGGTGTCTTCGGTGACCGGCGCGAACCGGACGTTGACGTATTTCACGCCTCCGGGCGGCACCGTGTAGGACTCCTGGCCCGCGACAATGGAAAACTCGCTGCCGCACCCCGCCAGCTCTGGAACCACCGGCAGCGGCACTTCACCCGTGTTGCGCAACAAAGCCGACAAGGTCTGGGATTGGCCCAGGGCGACTTGGCCGAACTGCAGCGATGGACTGACGGTGTAGCTCAAAATGGCCTCGCGCCCCACTCCCTGCAGACTGACCGTTGGCTGCAAGGGGCCCAGCTCGACGGTGCAGGTGTAGGTTTGGACATCCACCGGGGCAAACTGCACCACGACGGCGGTGGATTCCCCAGGCAACACAGAGGTGGGCCCCGAAACCCCGACCAGGTGAAAGCCTTCGCAACCGGCGGACAACTGCAAGTCCAGGCCGAGCACTCCGCCGCCAACGTTGGTCACGTTGAAGGTCCGGATGGCGGTCAAGCCCGTCGGCAGGGTGCCGAAGTCCAGGCTCTGCACATCCAGTTCAGGGTCGGGATTGTTCAGGTTGATCCAGGCGACGGCCGGTGCGCCGGTCAATGTCGTCAGCGGTATCAGGTCGCCCGGTTGATCGGCCGGAATATAGGCCATCTGGCCAGGGATCGACGGTACGGGAGTCGGCTGAACCGACAAGGTCACCGGCGGCGACTGGGAAACCATGCAATCAAAGGAAGCCAGGCGGATCGCGTTGCCGATCGGAGGCAATGGGTCGGCCAGCCCGACCACAAAACAGGGCGGGGCTTCCAGGTTGATCGCCTGGCCCGCGATATCCCAATTCAGAAACAGGAGACTGCCCTCAACATTGACGCAGAATTCCCAGCCCAGAACACCGGCTGTGGAAATCGGGTCGGTCAAGACGATGTGGCCGGTGGCCATGCCGGGCAGGGGACTCAGTTCCAAGGTGTCTTCGGTATAACCCGTATCCCAATAAATGCCGACTTGGGCCTGGCCCAACACCGTCGAGTCTTGCCCCATCACGGTGCCTATCAGGAATGTAAAAAAGACAATTTGAAAGATGCGTTCGCGGTGGGAACGGCGCGCGTTTCGACCCAGACCAATATTCATCAAAATCCCCCCCTGTTTCCCTCTAATATTCGATCAAAAACAGGGGAGTATTCTATCAGATGGCGCGCAGCGCGTCAATTTTCGGAGGCCGGGGCCCTCCCCACATCATTCGGCGAATAATCATTCGGCGAAAGGCTGGAACCCGTTGAAGAATTCCTGGAATTCCGGATGTTCCCACAACTCGCCTTCGGCGCTCCAGGCCGTCAGCAGGTAGATGTCGTGAGAGGCCAGCAGGCCACGTACCCAGAACTGGCCATTGCCCTCGGCGTCGGTGCCGAAGACATCCACGCCTTCGACGACCAATCCATCGGGGAATTGGCGTTTGACCGGTGCCTGGCGCACGATCGAGACGCCAAAAGTCTTCAAGGCGTTGCGCACGCGCGCCAGAACCTGGTCCGAACCGGCCGGTCCACCGTCGGCACTGCGGGCGTCAAAAACCGCCGTCACCGAACAGCCTTCACCTTCGGTGCCGAATTGATCGCAGGTGACATGATGCACCAGAATCAGGCTCGATTCCTCTTCGCCCACAAAATCCTCGGGCTCGTTGGCCCGGATGCGCAACTGCCCACAACCGCTGGGCCAGGTCACCTGGAAATTGCCGTCTTCGGAACTGTAGTGATAGGGCGTGGTGCGCACGGAAGAGTCGTTGTTGTCGGTCGACTGCACCGGCGCATCTGCCGATTCAACGGGATCGCCAAACGGATCCAACGACAGGACCAATACCAGACCCAGCAGCAACGCGACGACCAATACCACGGTATAAGAAGTGGTCCAACGAAATTTCCCAGGCATGCCTTTTCCTTTGGTCTTCTGTCTTCAGGTCTCAGTCGAGCAATTCTTCCACTTGGTCAATCAATGAACCAAACAGCGCGACCACATCTTCCATGGGTCGGCTGGTGGCCATGTCCACTCCACCGAGCAGGATGGTTTCGACCGGATATTTGCTGCATCCGGAACGCAGGATATCCAGGTACTGTTCCCGGTCGCTATCGCCACCGGCGAGCACCTTGCGCGACAGAGCAACCGCCGCCGAATACGCCGTGGCGTACTGGTACACGTAGTAGTTGTAGAAGAAGTGCGGGATGCGGGTCCAGGTCAAGGGACTGCGCACGATGTCGAAGGCGGCCTCGGGGCCCCAGTACTTGTGCAGCAGCTCCTGGTACAGCGCACCGAGAGAGTCGGCGGTCAGGGTTTGCCCCTCTTCGCCCATCACGTGAATACGGTGTTCGAATTCGGCGAACATGGTTTGGCGGAAGACCGTGTTGTTGATCTGCGACAAGTGATAGTCCAGCAGGTACAACTTGCGTTCAGGCGAGTCGCTGGTCTTCAGCAGGTGGTCCATGACCAGCAGCTCATTGAAAGTCGAAGCCACCTCAGCCGTGAAAATGGGATAGTCGCCATACACGTAGGGCTGATGGTTGACCGACAACCACGAATGCATGGAATGGCCCAGCTCGTGGGCCAGGGTGAAAGTATCGCCCAATTGTTCGGCCCAGTTCAGCAGGATGTACGGCGGCGTATCGTAGACACCATTGCTATAGCCGCCACTGCGCTTGCCGACGTTTTCGTGCACGTCGATCCAGCCACCATCGATGCCGCCCTTGACGGTTTTGAGGTAGTCTTCGCCCAGGGGTTTGAAGGCTTCCATCAACATGGTGCAGGCCGCGTCGTATTCGAATTTGAATTCACCTTTGCCGAACAGAGGCACCGAGAGGTCGAATTCCTGCAAATCAGCCAGTCCCAGCACGCGCTTTTTCAGAACTGTGTAGCGGTGGATCGTATCGAAGTTACCCGACACCGTATCGACCAGGGAATGGAACACCTGAGGCGGCACGCCATCCGGATGCAGGGCGGCCTCGAGGGTGCCCTCGTGTTGCCGGGCGCTGGCGAAGAATACGTGGTTTTTCACGTTGGCGTCCATGTTGGCCGCCAGGGTATTTCGCATGCCGCCGTAAGCATCCAGGAATTTGTTGAAGGCCGCCTGCCGCACTTCGCGATGCCGCGATTTGATGAATTTGTAGTAGCGCGCCTTGGTCAATGCCAGCTCGTTGCCGTTTTCATCATCGATGGATTCGAACTGCAGATCAGCATTGTCGAAGGCGTTAAAAACCTGACCGGCGCCGCGGGCCATGAGGCCGGCACTGGCCAGCAGAGCTTCCTGTTCGGCCGACAGGGTGTGGGCCCGCCCCCGGTGGATGTTGTGAAAGAAATGCTCATACAGGGCGAGGCCCTTTTCTTCGGCGATCAGTTCCTGCAGGCGCTCGGGCGCGATCTCCAACAACTCGGATTCGAACCAGCTCACGGCCTCCGAAAATCGGACCGCCAGACTGGAGACCCGCCCCTTGCGGGCGGTGTTTTCCCCGATGCGGGTGTCTTCATCGCTCTTCATGCCCGCAAATACCAGTGCCTTTTCCAATTCCCGCTGTTCGATGTGGATGGCCTCGATGGTGGCCAACAGGCCCGCACCAGACTGTGCCAGGGTGCCCTGAAACGCTGCCAATCCGGGCAATGCCTCTTCCACTTTAGCGAAGCAGGCTTCCCAGCTCTCCCAATCAGGGAAGATCAACTCCAGCTTCCACTTGAAGCGGTCGTCAATATCCTTGCGTTCGGACAGATCGGCCCCACCGCCAGCGCCGTGGAAGGGTCGGTCCAAAGGGCGGTTCGGAGCATTGCGGAAGCTGAAGTCGGCCATGGGATCCTCGATGCAGAAGGAGTAGAGATGTCGCAGCAAATCAATTCAGATTGGTAGAATAGAGCAAGAAATGCGCCTTGCCAATACCGGGCCTACCAAAAAGGAGACGCGGTGGTCGGGGCTTCGTCAATTCTCCGTTGGAACGGTGTCGCAGCTGAAGCAGCTGGCCACATCATCGCGGAACGATTCCATGTTGATGGGCTTGGGAATGAACCTGGTGGCGCCCAGCTCCAGGAGGTCGGAAATCTCCGAGATTCCCACCGCGCCGGAAGTGATCAGGATGGGCAAGTCAGGTAGGGATTTGTCCCGCCTGATCGTGGCGATCAGCTGACGTCCATCCAGAATCGTCATGTTGATGTCGGTGATCAGCAAATCAAAATCATGGTTGCAGCGCAGAGCGTCCAGGGCGTAGATCCCGTCGCTGGCAAAGTGCACCTCGCACGCGAGGGGTTCAAGAGCCTTGGCGATCACGTTGCGCATCATCGAGTCATCATCCACTGCGAGAATTCTGGTCATGAAATCATCCCCCTGATTTCCTAGTCGTTTTTGATATACACCGCCGGCATCACGTAGTCCCAGGGCGTTTCATCCCGGCCCAGGGTTTCCGAATGACCGATGAACAGGTGTCCACCCGGCACTGTGTGTTGGTAATACTTGGCGACCAGCGTATTGCGGGTCTCACGGTCAAAATAGATCATCACGTTGCGGCAAAACACCGCATCGAATTGTTTTTGGAAGGGAAACTTGGCGTCCATCAGATTATGGCGCCGGTAAACGATGTTTTGCCGCACTTCGTCGGTGACCCTCAAGTCGCCCGCAGCGGTTTTGGCAAAGTACCGGTTGCGCATGGCCGGAGGCAGTTGCGCCACGCCATCCGGTTCATATTCGCCGGTCATGGCCGTGCGCAAGGCCGTCGCCGAAATGTCCGTCGCCAGCAGCATCGGCTTCCAACGGTCAAAACGATGGCCAAAAAACTCCTTCATCAACATCATCAACGTATACGGTTCCTGGCCGGACGAACACCCAGCGCACCAGATGCGCAACCCAATGTCGCCGGTCGCCTCCCGGCGGGCCACGGCCGCTGGCAGGACGGTGTTGGCGAAATAGTCGAAATGGGCCTTCTCGCGATAGAAGAAAGTGTGGTTGGTGGAAATCCGGTTGGCCAATTCGTCCAATCCTTCGCCGGAACGGTCGGCCGTCAGCCAATCGTAGTAAGAGCGAAAGTCGGCAAAATTGCGTTCGCGCAAAACCTTTTGCAGACGCCCCACGACCAGGGTTTTCTTCTGTTCGGTCAGGTTGATGCCGAAGCGGTCGTAGACCAGCTTGCGGATGGCCTCAAAGTCCTGACTGGATATCCGCTCGGCTACAGAGTTGTCTGGCAATTGGATTGCGTTGGACATCCGGGTTGGGCCTTTCAGGTTGCCTGTGGCACGTCGAGATCCAGGTCGACCAGAGTCGCCATGAATTTCTGTTTTTCAATGGGCTTGACGACATAGCCATCGGCAGCCGAACTGAACGCCTGCTGGATGTTGTCGTGATCTTCCAGAGCCGTGGTCATGACCACCTTCGCTCCCTGTCCTCGGTGCAAGCCGTGCTTCTCTTCCAGCTCGCGGATCAGTCCGAGGGCTTCCTGGCCCCCCATGCCGGGCATCATGATATCCAGGCAAATCAGGTCGTAGTAAGCGCCCAATTCCAGGGCGGTGCGTACAGCCTCAACGGCTTCGTTGCCATTGATGGCCACGTCAGCTCCTCCGAGTGGCTCCAGGTAGCGGCACAAGAGACGGCGGCTGATAAAATCGTCCTCAACTACGAGAATGTGCATGGTCGATCCTTTTCTTTCCCCCGGCTGGGCAGCAGGGAACCTCAATGCGGCCAGATGCGTATGCTTCCGGTGTGCTTTGATTATGATCGGCTACACTTACAGCCCCTTGAATAATTCTTTAGTCTCGTTGGTATGCTTGGTGTTTGATGGCCAGCGGGCTTATCATGTGCAGGCTTCGCTGGCTAAGCTGCGAACAGACAGATTCTCTAACCTGAGGTACAACATGGGTTTGCTCGGTACATTGCTCGGAGGCGGGCTGGGTTTCATGCTTGGTGGTCCATTGGGGGCCATCATCGGCGGAGCGCTGGGCTCCAACGTCGACATCAAAGGCAGCGCTTCACAGGGGCATCCTGGCGCGCGTCGACCAGGTTCGGCCCGCATGGGGTACAACCCACTGCACGCCCAACAAACATTCCTGATCGCCATGATCAGCCTGTCGGCAAAAGTGGCCAAGGCCGATGGCACCGTCTCGCCCGCCGAAGTGGCCAGCTTCGACAACTTTTTGAAGATGCAGCTGAACATGGGCGCGGCCGAGCGCCGGGTGGCTTCGCAGATATTCAATGAAGCGCGCGACTCGGACATTCCGGCCGAAGAGTTTGCCCGGCAAATCCGGCAGATTCTCGTGGGGCAACCGGCGCGCATGCGCGACCTCATTTCATTGTTGATGAGCATCGCTATGGCCGACGGGCATCTGCACCCGGCGGAAGAAAGCCTGATCAAATCCATCGCCTCGACCATGGGCCTCGGCCCCCGCGACTACGATGAAGCGGTGGGCATGTTCAACCCGCGTGCCAATACCGAGACTTCCTATGCGGTGCTCGGCGTGGCCCGTGACGCCACCGACGCCGAGGTCAAAAAGGCCTACCGCGCCCTGGCCAAGGAATACCATCCGGACGTCGTGACCAACAAAGGCATGGGCGAGGACTTCCAAAAATTCGCCGCCGAAAAAATGCGCGCCGTGAACTCTGCCTACGACGCGGTCAAGGATGAAAGGAAGCTCTAGTGCCTGAACTGCCGGAAGTGGAAAACGTAGGCCGGGCGCTGAAAGGCAACCTGCAGGGACAAGAACTGACCGGCCTGCAAGTGAACTTCGCAGGTGTGTTGGGACAGAGCCCACGGGCGACCCGCAAAGCGCTGGTGGGCAAGACCTTGACCAACGTACACCGCCATGGGAAATACCTGGTTTTGGCCTTCGGTGAAGAACCGGACGCCGCCTATCTGATGGTGCACCTGCGCATGACGGGGCAGTTTTTCATCCTGGAAGAATACGTGCCCGACAAGCACGTGCACCTGGTATTTGAATTCCCGGATGCGCCGCCGGTCTATTACCGTGATGTGCGCAAATTTGGGCGCCTGGAATTGGTGGCTGATGCCCACGCCTCAGAAGAGTTGGCCCACGTTGGGCCCGACATGATGACCGTGCGTTTTGCCGACTGGCACCAACGCATCGCCCACCGCACGGCGCCCATCAAATCGTTGTTGTTGAATCAGGGCATCGCGGCGGGATTGGGCAATATCTATGTTGACGAAAGCCTGTTTCTGGCGGGCGTGCACCCCTTGGCGCGGCCCTGTGACCTGGATGAAGAAGTGCTGCGGGATGTGCTCAAGCGGGGCAAGGCCGTGATGCGATTGGCCATTGACCATGGCGGCACGACGTTTCTAAACTTCACTAATTTTTACGGCAAGCCCGGGAATTTCAAACGTAAGCTGCGGGTGTACGGCCGGGGCGGCGAACCCTGCCGCGATTGCGGGGCATCCCTGGAGAAGATCGTGATCGGCGGGCGTTCATCCGTGTTTTGCGGGGAATGCCAGGGCGGCATATAGCGCCGCCCCGCTGCACTGATTACTCAATCCAATCCCATCAAAACCCGCGCGTGCTTGGGCGCCGGCGAACCGAATGACAACAGTTCGTCGTGGAATTTCCGCAGGTCAATCTTGCCCCCATTTTGGGCCTCATAATCCTGCCGGATGCGGTTGATTTCCAGATTGCCCACATAGTAGGTCGACAGTTGGGTGCTGGTCAGGCTGGCTC
>JADGEP010000075.1 GCA_016744275.1 Candidatus Krumholzibacteriia bacterium
GCCCGAGACATCGGAGACTTCTTCACGATTCGCCATATCCATGCCCCCGCCATGATGGTCATGGCCGGGCGCGACACCGCCCCCGGTGGGATTCATCATGCTGGGTTGGGCCTGGATCTGCAGCGCGCTGTCGATCTTGAAGTTGCCGCGGGTCACCACTTCATCGCCCTCCATCAGGCCTGATACCACCAGGTAGAAGTCACCCGCACGCGGGCCCAGGGCAACCTGACGGCCTGAAAAAACCGGGCCATCGGGGCCAACGTTTTTCACGTAGACCACAGCCCGGTCTCCGGTCAACAAGGGTGCCGAAGCGGGAATCACCAGAGGCGGCGTGGATATGGATTCATCGGTAACCGGTAAGCCGTCGGTATCCAAAGCAGCTTCAACCTCTCCCACCACCAACATGCCGGGCTTCAGCAAGCCAGCAATGTTGTTCACCGCGACCCGCACTTCGATGGTGCGCGTGCGTTCGTCCAGCACCGGGTTGATGAACAGGATGTCGCCCCCAAATTCACGCCCGGGAAACGCCCGGGTGGTGAAGGTCACGGCCTGGCCCTGACGCAACCAGGGCACGTCCGTTTCAAAGGCTTCCAGGGAGATCCACACCTGAGACAGGTCGGCAATGGCGTACAACACCGAACCGGTCTTGACATAGGAACCCACCGTGGCCTTGCGCTCCACGACCACGCCGCCCACCGGCGCGGTGACCGACAAATGGTCGCTGATGGCTTGACCGGAAGTGATGTCGCGGATTTGTTTTTCGCCCATGCCCCACAGGCGCAAGCGCGCCATGGCCGCCCGCAGATTGGCAGCCCCACTGCCAGCCAGGGAGCCATTTTCGCGGTTTCGGTCGGCCGCCTGGGCAGCCGCCTGCAACTCGGCCTGGGCGGTGTACAATTCGGGGCTGTAGATTTCGGCCAGCTTCATGCCCGCCGTCACCTCCTGCCCCGTCGCATCAACATAGAGCTTGTCCAGGCGCCCGCCGACGCGAGCGTTAATGGTGCGGGTGCGGGTCTCGTCGGCCGCCACCTTGCCCACCAGGCGCACACTGCGGGTGACAAAGCGGCGGGTGACCCGCTCGGTCGCCACATCGGCCAGGGCAGCAGCCGTTTCGGTCAACGCCAGGTCTCCCGGAGCCAATCCGGCCGAGGTGTTTTCTTCCAGTGGAATCAAGTCCATGAAACAGATGGGGCACTGCTGATCATTGGACGGCAGGATGATCTGCGGATGCATGGAACAAGTCCATCGCGTGGCTACCTTGTCTTCACCGTGAACATGTTCCCCACCGACAGAATCAGGGCCACCGCCCCCACGCACCAGAAAACCGCCGGCAAAAGCCACCACCACGATGACCACCACCAGCAGTATTTGCTTACTCAAAGGAGCGGAACTTTTTGGGCTGGTCATGGCCTATTCGCTTTCGGTTTTGGTTGCGGAATTGGTTGCAGTATGGGCCCGTGAATTCGGCAAATTGCCAGCAGCCAGGTCATCCATCGATACGCCCAGCAGAGCACCCAGATCATTCAGAGCCAGCAGGCGATCAGTGCCCGCCCGCAACAACGCCAACTCCAGGCCCAAATGCATCTGCCGGGCGGCCTGCAAGTCTTCAAATCCGGCCTGGCCCGATTCATAACTCGCCGTCACCACCGACAAATTCTGCTCACTGCGCGGCAGCAGGGTCTGGCCATAGAGTTCCAGGTTGCGCCCGGCCTCGCGCCAGGAAAACAGCACATTTTCGAGGTCCCCGGCGAGACGTTGCCGGGTATCAGACAAGCCCGCGCTGGTGGCGCGCAACCTGCTGGCCGACGCCTTCTGCTGGGCGCCCACCTGTCCGCCCCAAAGCGGCACATTCACCGCGACCCGCGCGATGACAGGATCGCGACCGCTGTCGTCCATTCCCGCAATGGTGGCCTCGCCGGTCATGATGTAGTCCACACCGAAAGTGAGGTCAGGATAGGAGCGGCGGCCTGCTGCGGCGATGCTGTGGCGCCGGCTTTCCTGCCGATGCCTCCACGCCGCCAGGGCCGGATTGTTCTCGCCCAAGGTTGCCGCCAGGCTTTCACGTGAGGGCAATACGGCGTGCATCAGCGCCGGAGGCGACGCCACAAAACCAGGAGTGGCCCGGTCCGTTTCAAGTCCCGCGGCGATGTTCAACCTGGCCGTCGCCGGCGTCAGTTGATCCCACAATCCGGCCAGACGAGCATCCAGGCGCCCGATTTCCATCTGTGCATTCAACAGCGAAGCGTACTGACCTTCTCCTGATTCATACCGGGCCCGGGAGTGAATTTCGGTTTGGCGGGCCAACTCCAAATTGCGTTCTACGATAGCGATTTGTTCCTGCACGAAGCCCAGTTCATACCACGCCAAACGCACTTCACGTTCCACCTGCCAACCCAATCCGCGCAGGATTTCATGGGCAGCAGCCGCTTCACTGGCAACGCTGTTTTCCCGCGCCGACAGTGTGCCGAACCAGGGAATGCTCTGGCTCACACTGAAAACCCTTTGCTGCGGACCCACTCGTGTTTCCACCGGAACGACCATCTCGGCCCAGGCCAGTTTCAGGCCCGGCAGGGCGCCAGCCTCACGGGATTTTTCGTGCAAGACGTCGGCCTCGGCCGACTGGGCGACCAGGCGCGGATTGTGACTGCGCGCCCAGGCCAGATAGTCCGGCAACGCCGGTGCTGCCGGAAATTTGTCCGGCAAAGGCTGGGCCAGCGCCAATGGCACCGCCAGCAGGACCAACACCGAGGCCACAACCCCGCGGCAAATAACCTGATGCCGGATGTGCAGAGAGAGCATATTCTGATCCATACCTTTAATGCGGAGACTTTCAAAGAGGGCCGTCTTTCGTTTCAGTAGCCAAATGCAAGAAACGCACCGCAGGCCTATATCTTGCATATCAACGACTTACGGGCACAGAGACGGATCTGGAGCAGATTTTTGAAGAATATTCTCTAATCCGCTCTAGAATATTGTGAAACTCTGGACCAAACGAGCCTGGACCAAACACGATTAGGCCACCAACCAAAAGGATCGGCCGCATGAGCTCCCTTGCGGGTCAGAACAACAGCACCATTGTGGAATTTCTGCGGAAATACGGACTGGCCCTCTCGATGATCCTCGTCATCAGCGCCCTGCACTACCTGACACCCCATGGCGGGGTCCATGACCACAGCACCCACACCACCTCTTCTCCGTGGTGGGCCAACCTGCATGGCATCTATCGGCGCTTGTATTATTTCCCGATCATTCTGGCCGCTTTCAGGGGTGGACCGCGCGGCGGCGAATTGGCCGCTTTGCTGGTCATCGCCCTCTATGTGCCCCACGCCACTGGGCGCATCGGGCACGACCCGGGCTCACCCACGGAAAAGTTTCTGGAGATGGGGCTTTATCTGGGTGTGGGTATGGTCACGGGTATCCTCGTGGGACGCATCAATGCCGCCCGCCAACGCTTGCAGACAACCGCCGTTGACCTGCAGGCCGCCCTGGATGAAAAAACCGCCGTGGAAGCGGAGCTGGTGCGTTCGGCAAGGCTGGCAGCGGTGGGGCGTCTTTCGGCCGGATTGGCCCACGAGATCCGCAACCCTCTGGCCAGCATTCAAGGCTCGGCTGAAGTCCTCGGCGACGACTTTCCGCCCGAACACCCCAAAGGCGGCATGTTCCGCATCATGCTCGAAGAAACCGCGCGCCTGAATCAAGTACTGACTCGGTTTCTGGCTTTTGCCCGGGGCGAGCCCGGCGACAGCGCTCCTTTTGATCTGGGAGCTGAGGCCGCAGCCGTGCAACAACTGCTGATCCACCAGCCCGACACCGCGCCGGTGAAAATCAGCGGCCCGGACAACTTGATGGCGCTGGGCAATGCGGAACAGATCCGGCAAGTGCTGCTGAATCTGGCGCTCAATGCCACGGCAGCGGCTGGTCCTGAAGGTCAAGTCACGCTGCAATGGGAACGCGACGGGGGCTTGGCGGTATGCCGGGTCAGGGATTCGGGGCCCGGATTTTCCGACGATGCGGCCGCCAATTTTGGAACCCCGTTTTTCTCGACCAAGCAAGGCGGCACCGGACTGGGGCTGGCCACCAGCTTGCGCATCGTCGAAGATTTGGGCGGTACTCTCGGCATCGACCCCGAGCACACCAGCGGCGGTGGCATCATCCTGACCTTGGCATTGGCCACCTGAACTGAATCATCAATCCATGGGAAAGGTTATCCATGTCCCGGATCCTCTTGATCGACGACGACCACAACCTGCGCGAAGTTGTCCGTTTCATCCTGACCGAAGCCGGCCACGAAGTGGTGCCGGCCGAGAACGGCGAAGAGGGATTGGCAAAAATGGAATGCCTGCCGGATTTGGTGGTATCGGACATCCAGATGCCCGGCATCAATGGCATCGAAGTGCTGCGCCGCATTCAGGAAACCGACGGCGGAGTCGGCGCCCCTCCGGTGATCATGCTGACCGCCCACGGCACCGTTGAGCAGGCCGTCGAAGCCATGCAATTGGGCGCTTTCACCTATCTATTGAAGCCCTTTGCCCGGGATGAATTGAAACTCACCGTTGAACAGGCCCTGCGCACCCGCAATCTTGAGCAAGACAACGTGCGCTTGCGCGGGCTTCTGAAAAGGCGGCACAAGGATACCGGGCTGGTTTATCGGTCGGCCCGCATGAAACAATTCATGGCCGACCTGCGCCAGGCGTCGCCCAGTGACGCCTCGGTGATGATTGTTGGTGAGAGCGGCACGGGCAAAGAACTGGCCGCGCGGGCCTGCCACGATTTGAGTCCGCGCTGGGACAAGCCATTTGTCGCGGTCAACTGCGGCGCCATTCCCGGGCAGCTGATGGAATCCGAACTTTTTGGCCACGCCAAGGGCGCCTTCACCGGCGCTGACAGGGCCGCCTTGGGGAAAATCCGGTCAGCCGAAGGTGGCACTCTCTTTTTGGACGAAGTGGCTGAACTTCCCCTGGACCTGCAACCCAAGTTGTTGCGCGTTCTGGAAACTCATCAAGTTGACCCCGTGGGCGACAACAATTCGGTGACGGTTGACTTCCGGCTTGTCTGCGCGACTCACCGCAATCTTGAAAAAGAGGTGGCCGAAGGGCGCTTTCGTGAAGACCTGCTCTACCGGATCAACGTGCTGCAGTTGATGCTACCGCCCCTGCGTGAGCGTCCCGAAGATGTGGCCCTGCTGTGGGACCACTTCACGCTGCTGCATGCCGGCCAAGCAGTGCCGTCGGAAGCCGCAGTGTTGGCGGAACTGGACGCCCGCCCCTGGCGCGGCAACGTGCGTGAGTTGAAAAACTTGAACCAACGCCTGGTCTTGATGCGGCGCGGCGACGCCATCACTCTGGCCGACCTGCACCGGCTGGCCCCCCAGGCCGGATCGGTGGCCCCGGCCACCCCGGAAACGGCCCAGGAAGAGGGCGGTTTGCCCTTGGGGCCGTTGCCCGAGACCGGTCTTTCGCTGGTGGAACTGGAAAAAGAAGTGATCCGGCGGGCGCTGGCTCTCTGCGGCGGAAATCGCTCCAAAACGGCGGTCTTTTTGGACATCCCCCGGCACGTGCTCGTCTATCGGATCAGCAAATACGACCTGAGCTAGCCTGAGGCATCGGCCGGGCCTGCTCACATTTGCCCCTATATGCTTGGCCGCCGGCCCGGTTCGGGTTATTATGCCTGCTCATTAGCCCCGTAGCCTCTAGCAGGAGACTCCCATGGCCCATTCCGGTTCTAAAAAAGTGATCTACGCCGCTCTGGTCGGCAACGCCTTGATTTCAGTGACAAAATTGGGCGCCGCGGCCACCACCGGCAGTTCGGCCATGTTGTCCGAAGGCATCCATTCGATCGTCGACACCGGCAACCAGGTATTGCTGCTATTGGGCCTTGGACGCTCAACGCGCCAGGCTGATCAAGATCACCCTTTTGGCTACGGCAAAGAGATCTACTTCTGGTCCTTCGTCGTCGCCATCCTGATTTTTGCCGTCGGATCTGGCGTTTCGCTGTACGAAGGCATCCACCGTTTGCTGCATCCCGAACCCATGGGCGATCCCCGAATCAACTACATCGTGCTGGCGCTGGCCTTTGTTTTTGAGGGCGTCGCCTGGGGCATGGCCCTGAAGGAATTCCAACTTTCGAAAGGCCGCCTGGGCTACCTGCAGGCTGTCCGGCAAAGTAAGGACCCTGCCACTTTTGTGGTCCTCTTCGAAGACACCGCCGCCATGTTGGGAATCATCGTCGCGTTTTTGGGTATCTGGTTGGGGCACGTCACCGGATTGATCTGGCTGGACGGCGCGGCCTCCGTCGTCATCGGGCTGATCCTGGGATTGACCGCCTGGTTCCTGGCCGTCGAGACCAAGCACTTGCTCATCGGTGAAGCGGCGGCTCCCGACTGTGTCGCCGGCGTGCGCCAATTGGCCACCGCGACTGAAGGCGTCGTCAAGGTCAACGAATTGCTGACCCTGCACATGGGTCCCGAGTTCATTTTGGTGAATCTCAGCCTGGATTTTCAGGACGACTACACGGCCGACCGCATTGAAGCTGCCGTGGCCCAATTGGAACAGAACATCAAGACAGATTGGCCACTGGTGAAAAAAGTTTTCGCCAAGGCCGAGGAACGCGGCAGTCTCACGTCTGCGTAATTTGGGCCGGCGAAAGGCCCACCGATTGAGACGGAACGAAACACCGGCAAGGAGCCGACATCATTACGCGCATCCGAAAGATTCCGGCCCTTTTGTTGGTGGCCATTGTACTTTTGCCGACGGTGACGGCTTTTGCTCAAGAATGGCAAACCCACCGGGTGCGTCGTGGCGAAAACCTGACGCTCATTGCCCGGCGATACGAAGTGCTCGTGCAGGAATTGCGGGATTGGAATTCCCTGCGCAGTGACGAGTTGGCCATTGGCCAACGCTTGCGCATTCCGGTGCAGGACCTCGAATGGTACGTCGTGCGCCGCGGCGACAACCTGACTGACATTGCCAACAAACACGATCTTTCGGTCCGGTTGCTCAAACAAATCAATGGGCTACGGGGCAATACCATTCAGCCAGGGCAACGTTTGAAGCTGCACCCCACGCCGTTGGATGAGGCGGTGCACGTGGTGCGCAGTGGCGAATCACTGTCGGAAATTGCTCAGCGCTACGGCCTGACCACCGACCGCCTCAAGGGCATCAACGGACTCAACCGCGACACCATCATCGCGGGACAGAAACTGCGGCTCAAGGCCTCCGAAAGCTCTGTCCACATGGTGGAAAATGGAGATGCTCTGTGGGAGATCGCCCGAGCCTACGGCATGACCGTCGACGAGATCAAAGACCTCAACGGCATGACATCGGATCGCATTTACCCAGGCCAGGAATTGAAATTGACGGGGCAGGCGGCGACCAGGCGGGCCACTTACAAGGTCAAGAAGGGCGATTTTTTATCGGAAATTGCGCGCCTGCATCAGATGAGCCTGCGCGAGTTGCGCCAACTCAATAATCTGAACGGGTCGATCATTCATCCGGGAGACATTTTGCAGGTGCGGCCGGTGCCTGGTGCCGTTCCCCAGGAGATGGCCAACGGGGTGGACTGGAGTCTGTGCAAAATTTCCGTGCCTGGCGTAGCCCAGGTTCAGGGCCCCAACGGACCCTACTATTTTGCGCCACCCAAGGCCTACCGGCAGAAGAACCGCAACTATTTTGAAGAGAGCCGCATCTCACCGCGCAAGGCTTACCGCAACGCCCGCCAACTGTGGGAAAAATTTGAAGAGGCGGTCGATGGCATGGGCCGGCTCAGCAACGACCTGGCGGGATGGCACTTTGTGCTGGATCCCGGCCACGGCGGCATTGATCCCGGCACCATCGTCAAGGCCAAAGACGAACAGGGCAAGGTCTTCTACATCGTCGAAGACGAATACGTGCACGACATCGCCTTGCGCGCTTATGTGCTGCTGCGCCTGCATGGCGCCGAGGTGACCCTGACCTTGCTCAGCCCCAACCATCTGTTGCGCCAGAGCGAACCGGTCAACAGCACTTTTGTGCACGATCGCAACGAGGTCTTCAACAGCGCGGCCTGGAACCGCAGCAACAAGCCTTCGGATTGGCCCAAGGGCGGGCAAAAGTATCTGAACGCCCGCATCGACGTGGCCAAGAACGCTTACAAGGGCACGCCGGCTGAGAAGCAGGTCTTTCTCAGCTTCCACGCCGACAATGTGCCTGCGTTTGGCGAAGTGGTCTCATTGTTTTATTTCAAAAACCGCCACCGCACCGACACCGCCTCGCGCAACTTTGCCCGCAAATTGCTGCCCGCCATGGGCGCCGGCGCCCGCGCCACCGGCAAGGATCTGGGCGTCCTGCGCCAAAACCCCGCCCGCTTCAAATTGCTGGTTGAGATGAGAAATCTGGCCTATCAGGATCACATCTGGGCCATTCGGTATGAAGAATTGCGCCAAAGGGATGCCGAAAAAGTGGTGCAGGCGTTGCGGGCCGCGGTCAAGAACCCGTAGGCCTGATCGTCAGCGGATGACCCAGTTTTTCACACCTTGATCTGCCAGGAATGATTCCGCATCTGCGCCCTGGAGCATGGCCAAGGTGGCCAGCAATCCGGCTTCGGTGCAGGTGTCGCCCAGAACGGTGACTGAGCGGGGGGCTTTCATCACCGGCCAGGCGGTGCGTGGGTTCAAAATGTGCGGGTAGCGGATGCCATCGCGCAACAGGAAGCGGCGGGCATCGCCACTGGTGGCCAGCGCCCCAACGCCCAGATCCAGCTTGAGGCCCGCGCTGTCCACTACGCCGGGCAGCTCGACTCCCACTTGCCAGTTTCCATTGCCGGGCCGGCGCCCGACCGCACGCAGATCACCGCCAAAATTCACCAATACCGGCGCCACGGCGCGGTCGGCCAATAGGGTTGCCACGCGATCCACGGCGTACTCCTTGCCCAGGCCACCGAGGTCAATTTCCATGCCGGGCGGAACCGTCACTTTGGGTCGATCCCATTTGATTTGGGGCCAGCCCACCAGCGGCAGCAGCGCTTTGGCTTGTTTGCGCGAGGGAATGGCGTCGCTGCCATCAAATTTCCAGATGCGCCGCAACACACCACTGGTGACATCAAAACGCCCACCGCTGATCTCATGACAGCGGTGGGCAAAATCCAGCAAATCGGCCGTTTCGTCGTCAACAGTCACCGGTTGCCCGGCCCCATGATTCAGCGCATGCACGACATTGTCATCGCGGTAACGGCTGAATTTCTGTTCGATGCGCCGGGCCTCGGCTTCGGCTGCTTCACACAGCAAACGGGCTTCGGCCTCTTGCTCCACATCGACCAGGATTTCACAGGGGCTGGCCATGGCCTTGAACTGGCCCTGCCAATGATCCCGCTGCCGCGCAACCTTCATCACCTTCACTCCATCAAATCGAAGGTGTAGCCCACCTGAAAAATCAGCGCATCGACGGTGGGAAACAGATCGTAATTCTGCAGCACCCCGATCGCCTCGGCCGGATGGCTGTCTCCAGACTGGACATAATATTCCAGGCGCACCGTCAATTCATGACCATCGCCCACAATCCGGCCATGGGTCAGGCCATAAGTCAGCGCCTGCATGTCGCCCAACCGGTAGTCGGCCGAGGCGTGCTCGGGCAAAGCCTCGCCGTCCACGAGAAAACTTCGGTGAAAATCGGCCGCGCCCTGATCAGAATACCGCAGGTGCGGCTTGAGGTATTTGCCACCGCCAAAATTCCAGCGGTAGGTCAGATCGAAGGTGTGGGAATCGATCCCCCAATTGTCCGTGAAGTAGCGGTAGGAGAGGTGCACGATGTCCCGCCCCAGATGCTTGGCCACCCGCCCAAAGAGAACGTGTTTGGTGCGCGCATCGGGACGATTTTCATAGAGATAGGCATCTGCGCCGCGGGGATCACCCGTTACCGGATCCACCACACTGAGCATCTTGAATGGATCGGTCTGGTAGTCGTTCACATCGCTGTAGGTGTAGTTCAAATGAACCACCGTGCTGCGGTTGAGGACCTGGGTCAGGCCCACTCCCAGATCCATCACCGTCTTGCTGCCATCGCCAGACAACTGCGCCTTTTCGATGCCCTCATCCGGCATGGCGGTGAAGGGCACGGGCCGGCCGCCCTCGGGGCTGATCGAATCGCTGAAGAATGCTCCGCGCAAGGCCACCGTGGTGTTTTTCTGATTGAAATCCCGGGTCAACGCAGTATTGGCTCCCAACGAGACATAATCGTATTCCCCGGAACCATAGAGGCCAAAACTGAAATTCGTGACGCGGTTCAAGGGCATCGTCAATCCCGCGCTCAGGGCCATCCGGGTATCACGAAAGGTGTCGTCCAAAGGCGTCTCACCCGGAGCCACCCGATAAGAACCTTCTCCCGAAGGCCGGGTGAACGTTTGTGCCAGCGAAGACGGGGCCGCGCCGGTTGCCGAGGCGCCGGTCAGGGCATCGTATACCAAACGAAAATTGAAGATTTTGCCATTGTCGAAAGCGTGCTGACCATCAACGATGGCTTCAATGGCGGTGACACGATCCGGTTCTGTGTATCCCAGAATGGCGGTCTTGACTTCGGTGGCTTCGGCGGTGGCCCCACCGAGGCCCAACATGCCGCAGGCACCGATAATGGCCGACCGCACGGCGCCGCCTTTTTTAGTTGCAGCCACAGCCACCCCCTGCCGTGCCCAAGCCACCAGTGGAGGCTTCCTTGCTGAAATAGATGTGCTCATCCAGCGCCGTGATCACGACGTCCGGATCAATTTCCATCCCGGGTTCCGCCAAAAGGTCGCGTTCCCAGGGCTTGACGCCCAGGTTTGCGCATCCGGTTGCCCCACCCAGCAGGGCGCCGGTCAGCAACATCAGCCCTGCGGCGCGCAGTGTTTTGCCCAACCATGTCATTGCTGTTTTCCTTCCAGGGCGTGTTCGATTTCCGCCTCATGTTTGTCGCTATCGGCCTTCAGGAATCCCACGTGGGAAGTGATCAACTGCCCTTCGCGATCATAGAGATAGGAACTGGGCATGCCTTCCAATTCGTAGCGAGCTGCCAGTTCGCCTTCCGGGTCGCCAAACTGCCGGATGCCCTCTGCCAGGTTTCCGGCCATTTTTGCGGCCGCGGCCGGTTTTCGATCCAGATTGATCGTCACCACCTGCAGGCCCTGATCGCCGTACTTTTCCTGCATGGCGTTCAGCCAAGGCAGTGAATACTGACAGGGCACACACCAGGATGCCCAAAAATCCACCAGCACCACCGAACCCGCAAAATTCTCCAACTCAAATTCATCCGCCGCATCCTGGGCCCAGGCACTAATGGCCAGGCACAGGCACATGGCGATCATCAACAAGGTCTTGTTCATGACGCGCCTCACCCATCTTTCGATTTGATCAAATATGTGTCTTTGGGAGATCCCGGCCCGCCATGGATCTGGTCATCACCTGAGCAATCGGCTATGATCCGCATCCAAGTGACAGGACATGTTGCCTCAATTTCCGCTGGAGACGTACCACCATGACTCACCGCGCCTTCATGAACCAAACTTTAGTGCAGGGGTTCCTGATTGTCAGTGTTTTGTTCTCATCAGCGGCGGGCGCCGACCGCATCACTGGCCGCGATTTTGCCACCCGCAGCGAAGTCATCGCCCAACACGGCATGGCCGCTACCAGTCAACCGTTGGCCACCCAGATCGCCTTGGATATTCTCAAACAAGGCGGCAGTGCCGTTGATGCAGCCATCGCCGCCAACGCGGCGCTGGGCTTGATGGAACCTACGGGCAACGGCATCGGCGGCGACTTGTTTGCCATCGTCTGGGATGCCAAGTCCGAAAAGCTGTATGGGCTGAATGCCAGCGGGCGTTCGCCGCAGAGCCTGACCTTGGCCGAATTTCAGCAACGCGGCCTGCAGCACATCCCTCCCTACGGCCCCCTGCCCATCACCGTGCCTGGATGTGTCGACGGCTGGTTTGAATTGCATGAAAAATTTGGCAAGCTGGACATGGCTGAAGTTTTGGCCCCAGCCATTGGCTACGCCCGAGACGGATTCCCGGTCAGCGAACTGATCGCCCACTATTGGCAACTGAGCATTCCGGCACGACGCGACCAGGCGAATTTTCTGGAAACCTTCACCACCGACGGCATGGCTCCAGCCAAAGGCGACATCTGGGTTAACCGGCCTCTGGCCAAAACCCTTGAGAAACTGGGCCGAGACGGGCGCGACGCATTCTACAAAGGCGACATGGCTGAGACTATCGCCCGCACCGTGCAGGCCGCCGGTGGTTTTTTGACGACCGCCGACCTGGCCAATCACCGCAGCGAGTGGGTCGAACCGGTCAAAACGGACTACCGAGGTGTGGAAGTTTGGGAATTGCCGCCCAACGGCCAGGGCATCGCCGCCTTGCAGATTCTCAACATCATGGAAACCTACGATGTGCAGGCGATGGGCTTTGGCAGCACCGACTACGTCCACACCTTCGTGGAAGCCAAAAAGCTGGCCTTTGAAGACCGCGCAAAGTTTTATGCGTCGTACTGGTAACGAAATCGGCAATACCCACAGGAGAAGGGTATAACCCTGTACATACCAAACCAGCATAGTGCGCAATATCCGCCATTAAATAGGCGCCAACTTTATCCGCAATAGCCC
>JADGEP010000076.1:0-10860 GCA_016744275.1 Candidatus Krumholzibacteriia bacterium
GGATCTGGCCGACTACGACTCCCGCCACATGGATTGCATCGATTGCCACAACCGGCCGACGCACCACTACAACCCACCCGCCAAGTTGGTCAATAAGGCCATGGCCTTGGGCAATATCGACCCGTCCCTGCCGGGAATCAAAGGGTTGGTGGTTGAATTGATGAGCGACGATTACGGGTCAACGGCCGAAGCCCTGGCTGGTATCGAAACGGGGATGTTCGAATTTTATGACGAAGGTCATCCGGAGATCATGGCGAAAAAGCTGCCTGATTTGGAACGGTCGATTGCCTCGGTCAAGCAGCTCTTCAGCACCAACATATTCCCGGAAATGAAGGTCAGTTGGCGGGATTTTCCCGACCACATCGGCCACCTGACAACGCCGGGCTGTTTCCGTTGCCATGACGGCAACCACGAAACCGACGAGGGTGAGGTGTTGTCTCGCGATTGCAATATCTGCCACACCATCGTGGCGCAAGAGCGTAAAGACGGCGCCCGGTTCGTATCACTTGACGCGGTGGAGTATGTGCATCCGGAAGATATTGACGAAGAGTGGAAAGAGACAAACTGCAGCGATTGCCACGAAGGTTAGTCAGGAGTCTGTGAAAAGGGCGCCCCGCCGGATCCGGAGGGGCGCCTGTTTTCTAGTAGTCCTCAGGTTCTTCGAGATCCGTTTGCCCGTCTTGCGGCAATAAAAACTGCTCAGGGCGCTGCTCAAGCACGGCCCGCAGCCAGGCCTCCGGGTAGCCCTGTTCGCGGGGCCTGCCGTTCTCGTCCTTAATGTAGCCGTCGTTGTATTTGGTGACCAGGTATTCGCCCAATTGCCGCCATTTCTGGGTCACGCCTTCGGCCTGTTGCACCGAATAGTTGGTCAGGTAGCGCCGCATCAGGTCGGGATCAGTCTCGGCCAGATGAGCCGCCGTCAGCTCCACCGCCGGTTGCAAGTCCAGGAAGTCGCCTTCAATTTCCGCCTGCACCAGCTGGATGTCCTGAATCATGTGGGAATATTTCAGATTCGCGTAGTTGGAAACGAAGTTGAAAACCCACCAGGCCGAGTCCCAGCTGAACTGCCCCAGACTGCCGTTGGCAAAACTGGGGGGAACTTCACTGATGCCGCAATACAGGGGCACGTAAGCGGTGAAAAAAGTGTCATCAACACCGTACCAGGTCAGGCCACCGACAGCATCGGGCAACCAGGCGCGCGACTGGGTGACCATGGAAAACCCGGTTTGTTGGGTCGAGATGGGGCGCTCCCAGGAGTACTGTTGGCCATCGACTTCGAAACCCATGGGGCGCCAGCGATAGGGCGAGCCGTAGGGGCCGGCGTCCACGCCCTGGGTCATGTCCAGATCGGTGCCTTCGTAGTGATCGCGCATCAACTCGAATACATCGGCGACGGTCAATTTTTGCTCGGGCTTGATCCACAACGGCAACGGTTCGGCGTCAGGCACACCGCGGTGGTGAGCCGACGGCCACTCCTGCGAAGGCGCGCAGCGGCGGTACAGGCTCCAAACGCGGGTCTCGGTATAGCGCAGGTTCTGGGCCGTGGTCGGATGAAATGCTTTGCGCCAGCTGAACGAACCATCGACGGCGGGGTCGTACCACCCTTCCTGCTGGGCGAACTTTTCCATGCCCTTGGAAGCCAGGCAATTCTCCTGGTCGCGCCGGTCAAACGTATCGATGCGCCCGAGGTTGGCGTGGGCGCACACGTAGCCATCGGGCACCTTCAGGGCGACCCAATGAGCGCCTTGGCCACCCGGTCCCGGCCCTACCATTTCCACGATCCAGGCTTCCTGGGGGTCGCCGAGATAGAAGCTTTCACCACTGCTGCGGTAGCCATACTCTTCAACCAACTGTCCCATCACCTGCACCGCTTCGCGAGCGGTGGCCGAGCGCTGCAGCACCAGACGCATCAGGGTCCAGTAGTGCAGCAAGCCGTCGGGGTTGGTCAGTTCTTCGCGACCGCCGGTGGTGGTTTCGGCAATGCTCACCTGCTGGTCGTTCATCAGGTTGACCACAGCGTAGGTGTGGGCCGGATAGGCGACAGTGCCCAAGAGATTCCCTGACCAATCCTTGATCTCCTGCAACGCGCCGGGTTCGTGATCGGCAGCGGGAATCTGGCGCAAATGCGGATGAAATTCGCCGTCGCAGGTGTAGGTCACCATCACCGAACCATCAGCGGTGGCGCCAGGTGTGGCGATGAAGTTGGTGCAGGCGGTGGAAGCGTCAGGAGTCAGAGCGAACAGCGCGAGGGCCGTCAAAATGGACAGGACAAGGCGGCGCATGGGCCTTCCTTTCGGCAGTTGAGGAGCAAGGGCGTTGGCCGTTCAAAGCTAACACCCAACCACCGACTGCTAAAGGCCGAACATCACCGATACACCAACCTTATGGTCCGGTATGTCGCCCAATCCCCAGCGGTATTCCACATTGTACCGGCGGGTGTTCTTCATCGGAATATTCAAGCCCAGCGTCAGGCTCAAGCCCAGTTCCATATCCCCACTCAACATCATGGACGGCCCGGCGCCGCCATAAAACTTGATTCCGGTTTCAGGCAAGGGGATGAGATAGATGCGGAAATCAGCGTTGGCCACCGAAGGTGCGTCGGTGCCCGGCCCGAAGTCGAAACTGGGCACCAGGGAGAACTCGCCAAACCTGGCGGTGAGCTCCATCTGGAATCCCATATAGAGGTCGTCCTGGTTGCTGTTGAATCCTGCGCGGGGCCCGATCGCGGTGGTGGCCTGGGTTGCCTGAACCCCAGAGAACAACACCAAAATCGATATCATGAGAGAGCGAAGAATCATCTCGTCGGGTCTTTCTGTTTTGTGGCGTTTCCGGCTTTCCAATCCCCACCAACCGGACGCGAGAAAGGTAGCACATCGGCGCCGCACCGCCAGGCCCTTCAAGCCCGGACGGCAGCCTCCCAACCAGTGGCCGATTGTGGGGTTCAGATCTATGTTTCGGGCTCACACTCAACCAATTTTGGAGTCGTCATGAAACGCTCGAATTTCGCTGCACTTGGAGTCCTGGTTCTCCTGTCCTTCGCGCTGGTTGGATGTGGCGGAGGCGGGCCTGAGCCCGAACTCGTTCTGGGCGGAATAGACGCCGGGGCCATGCTGCAGGGATTGCTGGACCGGACAGACCGGTCGCTGGCGCAGGTTAACAGTATTGATGGCGCCAAAAAAGCGGAGGCCGAACTGCGGCGCATCAATGAAGACTACGACGACTTGTTGTTTCATCTGCAGAAATTGAGTGATAAGGGCCGGACGAAGTTGGCCCGGGATGCGCGACGCGCCCTGCCACAAATGCGCGCCACGGTAGCCCAGATTCACGAAATGCCGGCTTTGGATGACGTGCTGGGGGCGACTCTGAACCAAATGTTGGCAAAACTGGAATTGGTGCAATAGAGACCGGCCGGCGGCCTTTCGTGAGCGAGCAAAAGAAGGACAAACACATGAATTTCGATGAAATCGACCGGGGCATATCAGACTTCATGGGCCGCTGGGGCATCCTGGTGGCGAGGCTTTCCCTGGGAATCATCTTTATCTGGTTCGGCATCTTGAAACCGTTGGGAATCTCGGCAGCCGAGCCGCTGGTGATTGCGACGGTTCCCTGGTTGCCGTTCTTCGAGGGCCAGACCTGGGTTTCGATCATCGGTTGGTGGGAAGTGCTGATCGGTGTTGCGTTTCTTTTCCAGCGAACGATCCGGATAGCCGTGGGCCTGTTGGCGATGCAAATGGTCGGGACGTTTTTGCCTTTGGTGGTCCTGCCTGAAGTCACGTTCCAGGCCGGACATATGCCCTATGCCCCGACCATGGAGGGGCAGTACATCATCAAGAATTTGATGATCATCTCGGCCGCCCTGGTTGTTGGCGGCACGGTGCGCAGCAAGACCAGAACCGGCGTCAGTTGAGCGGCTTCGGCTCGCCGTCAACGGGCCAGCGTGATTTTCCGACTGGTTTCCTGTCCCATGGCCACCAAGCGCACCAAGTAGATACCCGATGGCGCGTCCCGCCCGGCAACATCCTTGCCATCCCAATGAGCGGTGTAATCGCCGGCCACCAATTCCCGGTTCACGAGAGTGGCGATTTCCTGGCCCCGCACATCGTAGACCTTCAGTTGCACCGCCCCGCTCTGAGGAATCTGGTACGCCAGATGAGTCGATGGGTTGAACGGGTTGGGATGGTTTTGTCCCAGGCGAAGCGCCATTGCGGGCAGGTTGTCGGGCGAATTGCTGGTAGAGCTGTCAACGGTTACCACCTGGCTGCCGTTGGCCAGGATATCCACCTCAACGTGGCAGATGTCGTGCGGCCCGGACTGATCCACTTGCACGAGTGTACCGCCAGTGACCAGGTGTTGGCCGCCATTGGCAGGCATCACGAAGCGCAGCCGGCCTTGTTCAAAACGCAGGGGATGGCTATTGCTGATCTGGGCGGTCACGGTGCTGTCTGAGCCATCATTGGCCTGCATGTAAACCACGCTGAGGTTCTCGCCGGATGCGCCCGCTGAAAGGGTGGCTTCGGGCTGTACGATTCCATTGCTAACGCGGATCAGGCGGTATGAGCGTTCCCCATCACACACGTTGTTGGTCGCCAGATCATAGGGTTGAACGTTGATGTCGCCACGGTCACCGTGCACATGACCCCACAACGCCATCTCGACGCCGAGGGCGGGCAAATTCATCTCGTTCTGAAAGTCGTAGTGGTAGTAGAGAACCTGAGACTGGCTGCCCGCGGCGGCGGCCAAGTCTTGGTTCAACCAAGCCATCTGGGTTGCGGGGAAACTTTCCGAGCCGTAGATGCCCGAGCGCCAAAGGTCGTAGTTGTCGTAGGATTCCATGCCCACAAAGTGCACCGAGCCGTAGTCGAAGCTGTAGTTTTGGGTGTACTGGGGCGCGCCGGGTGGTGGGTTGTTCAGCCGTGGCCAGCCAAAGAAGCGCCACCAATCGCGGCGGGCAGTGCCGTCTGCCGGTGGCGTGGATCCCCAGCCGCCGATGTCGTGGTTGCCCGCGATCAAATACGTGGGCGTATCGAACTCGTACAACATGCGCTGAGCCCGGGTGTAGCAACGCCACTCCAGGTAGTCTTCCAGTTCACCTTCGTTGATGAAGTCGCCGGTGATCAGCACAAATTCCGGATTGATGAGGTTGATGTCGGCGATCACCTCGCGCAAGTCGATCGTCTCGGTGCTGTCTGCTGGCGTGCCGCCGCTGTTGGAGAACTGATGGTCCGGCAAGTGGGTGTCCGAAATGTGCATGAAATAGTAGTCGTCACGGAATTGTTCCAGCACCCGCACCGCATTGCGAGTTGTATCGTCCAGGCCGCCATTAGCGGTGACCCGCAGGTCGTACAACTCGTAAAGAGGCACCGCGGGCACGATCGTGCTCAAGGTCCACCAAGTGGTGTTCGCGTTATAGACCGCACTGCTCAGCGGCAACGACACGGTGATGGCGCCGTAGGTGATCTCGGCCTGCCATCCGGTCGTCGCGGGGTCTGCGGCGCAGTTGATTTCCAAAATTTGACCCGCAGGCACCATGGCCGGGATGTTCACCAGCGGTCGCTGGATGACCGTCAAAGTGTCGCCGATGGCAGAACTGGTGGTGCCGCCAGAAGTGAGGAAAAAGTCCAGGTCGTGGCTGCCGCCGTCGGTGACCAACACCGTTTGCAGGTCGGCCTGATATCCGGAGAATGAGGCTTGTACCCGCCAGGTCCCGGCCGGCAGAACGAATGCCGCGAGGCCGGCGCCGCCAGTGATTGTTTCGAACAGCGGTTGGCCTGCGGTGTTGGTGACGTTGATCTGGGCACCAGCGACTGGTGTGCTATCGCTTTGCCTTTTGACATCGCACATGATCGACCCGCGCGCGCTTCCGAGGGCTTCATAAATGATGCCGGCGGCGGCCGCAAGGTCGCCTGGTGCCACGGCAAGGAACCGGGTATAGCTGGATACAATACCTGGGGCCAGGGTGGTGGTCTCGACACTGACATCAGTCCAGGCACTGCCATTGGGTCCCCAACAGTCGCCGCTGATGCCGGCGTAGGCATAGCTCACGTTGTCGTCCAGGCCGGCAATCCAGGCTTGGGTCGTGGTGCCAAATACGGAAAAACCGAGCCCCGGGGCGTACTTCTCGCAACTGCCCCATTGGAAGGCGTCGCCCAACTCGAAAATGGGCGTGGTGGCGCCAGCGCCAGTCACGTGGGTGGTGATGGTGAGGTGCTGGTCCGCCGCTCCCAGGGAATAGTCGGTCGTCACCGCTTGGGCGGCATTGCCCGAGTCGTGACCTGTCGCCCGGATGATCGCGGGGCCACCGCCACTGCCGTCATTCAGAATCGAAAGGCCGCTGTAGACCGCTTGACGGGGCCAGTCGTCGTCGAAGTAGGTGTAGAATTCGCCCAGAGCGTCGGTCTGGCCGGAGGCCGTGCCGGCGTCGATGACGGTGCCGCCGTTCTCACCGGAGTAGGTCACATGGCCGATGGCGCTGATGATCACGACGATGTGATCGTTGGCCAAGATCCAATCACCAGTCTGGCCGTCGGCCTGGTTGCCGCCCAGCAATTGGGAGGTTGTGGTGACTTGGGCGGCGGTGACGGCGGCTGAGGCCTGCCCATAGGCCATCAGGGCCAGGATCGTGATCAGCATGCTTGCAGAAAAAGCCGGCGACAGGCGAGGAAGGGCGATGCGCATTGTTGTGCTCCAGGCGGTGTAGCGGTGATTTTGAATTTGAGGAATTATAACACATTGAGGCGGATTTTGCGCCCTCTGATTGCCCCATATTTGCTGTTTTGTGCGATGACATCAGGGCGACATGGAGTAGGGCGTTGTTGCGGTCGTTATGGGCCAATCCAGCCGAGGTTGGTCGCTCATCACAAATCGCAGTTCTCCACCGGTGACCAATTGGGCGTGGGTGAGATACAGTGCCTGCAACGGCTGACCCTGCCAATAGGCCTCAGCCACGTACACATTTTCAGCGGATTGATTCTCGGCCACGACCACCAACAGTTTCCCGTCGCCAACCTCAACCTCGGCTCGCCGGACAACTGGGCTGCCCAGCACATACTGGTTGCTTCCGGGAGCCACCGGGTAAAAGCCCAACGCGCTGAATACGTACCAGGCCGACATCTGGCCCATGTCGTCGTTGCCGCATAAACCGTCGGGCGCCGGACGGTACATTTCGCGCATGATTTGCCGCACCCGGGTCTGGGTTTTCCAGGGCTGCCCCAGATAATTGTACATGTAGGGCACGTGGTGGCTGGGTTCGTTGCCGTGCACATAATTGCCGATCATCCCGGCGCGGGTGATGTCCTCATTGCCGGCGATGCTGGCGTCGTCAACATCCATGTCGAACAAGCCGTCGAGCCAATTTTGCAAACGTTCCGGCGGGCCGAGCAGTCGCTGAAAACCCAGGATATCGTGGGGGACAAAAAGGGAATAATTCCAGGCATTGCCTTCGATATAGCCCTGCCCATGGGTTGACATCGGGTCAAATTCGCCGGGGAAACTGCCGTCGGCATTGCGGGCGCGCAGGAAACCGGATTGGGGGTCAAAAAGGTTGCGCCACGAGGTGGCCCGCTGGTGGAACTCCGCCGCGATGTCATCGCGACCCAGAGCCGTCGCCATGCGGCTGATCGTCCAGTCATCATAGGCGTATTCCAGGGTTTTGGAAGCGGCCGACGATTGCTGGTCCGCCGGAACCCAGCCCAGGGTGCGGTAGGCACCGATGCCGTCGAAACGGTCAAATTTGGCGCTGGCAACCATGGCGTCCAATGCCCGGTGGCCGTCGAACCCGCCGACGCCTTTGAGGAACGCGTCGGCGATCACGGGCACGGCGTGGTAGCCGATCATGCACCAGTTCTCGTTGGCGTGGTGGCTCCACACCGGCAGCACTTTGTGCACGCTCTGTTGTTGGTGGTCCAGCATGGACCGGATCATGTGTCCGGTGCGTTCAGATTGCAGGATGGTCAGCAGTGGGTGCTGGGCGCGGAAGGTGTCCCACAGCGAGAACGTTGTATAGTGCACATAGTCTTCGGCAGTGTGGATGTTGCCGTCCAGGCCGCGGTACTTGCCGTCCACATCTGAATAGACCACGGGGCCAAGTTGGGTGTGGTACAAAGCGGTATAGAACGATTTCAGAACCGCCGGGTCCGCTTCGATGCGCACTCTTTCCAGTTCCCGCTGCCAGGCCGCTTGCGCGCCTTGGCGAATTGCTTCAAAGCCCGCGCCGGAGGCTTCGGCCCTGAGGTTGGCGAGGGCACCGGCCGTGCTCACGCCCGACACCGCGACCTTGACGATGATTTCTTCGCCCGCGGATGTTTGCCAATCGAAGTGGCACTTGAGTTGCCGGCCTACCCGTTCAGGAAAATTCTGGTTCTGGTCAAAGCGCCGCCAAAAACCGCGGTAGATCTCTTCTTCATCGTTGAGCAAGCCATACGATTGCACCGGTTTGCTGAACTCGATGGCGAAATGCAGCACCCGGGACGGTGCCCAGCCGGATGTTTGTCGCGATCCCGTCAGTAGGGTTTCGCTCTCCATGCGCACGGTTGACCACACGGTTTTGCCGGGGTAGTCGTAAATATTGGCGGTCAGATCAAGCACCAGGTGGGCCGCTTCGCTGGCGGGAAAAGTGTAGCGGTGCACGCCCACCCGTTCGGTGGCGGTCAGTTCGGCCTTGATGCCGTAGTCGTCCAGGAAGACTTCATACGAGCCTGGGGCGGCCGTCTCGCGTTGGTGCGAAAAACGGGAGCGGTAACCGGATTCAGGTCGCAGGGCGGTGCCGGGCTGAAGTTGCAGTTCGCCAACAGTGGGCATCATCAACAAATCGCCGAGATCAGAATGACCGGTGCCGTTAAAATGAGTATGAGCAAAGCCGACGATGGTGGAATCAGCGTATTGATAACCGGAACAATAGCGGTAGGCATCACGGTTGTATCCGTCGCCACGGCTGTAGGGCTCCAGTTCCGTCTGCGGGCTGAGTTGGACCAAACCAAAGGGTGCGCTGGCGCCGGGGTAGGTGTGCCCCATGTCATCGGTACCGATCAAGGGGTCGACGTGGGCATTGGGAAGTGTCGCGGCGACAGCCATTGCCGATACCACGACGATTGCCGAAACCACGACGATGGCGGTGACTGGGCTACTGACGACTTGACGCATGGAGTCCTCCAGACAGGGCAGTTCAGTTTTGGCAATTATGAACACCTCGAGTCCGGAAGTCTAGCCCACGCTGGGCAGGCCGCGGCCAATGTCCTATCATGGGGGGCGGTTCGCCCGGACCTATTGAATTTGAAGCTGAGAGAGGATTTTGCCGTGCCCAGCGCTCCCAAATCATCATCGGACAGGGAAGGCGTCAGTAGCCTGATCGATACCCACTGCCACCTCTACATGACACCCTTGGACAAGGACCTGAAAGCCGTGCAAGCCCGGGCCAAAGCCCGCGACGTGGCACAGATCATCGTCCCGGCCTACGACCAGGCCAGTTGGGACCTGATGGCGCCCTATGAGATGGATCCCGACCTTCATACCGCCTACGGCATCCACCCCTGGCTGGCTCACGAAATGCCCGAAGCGGCCCAACGGGATGAAGCCATGGCCGCCCTGGGCGTGCGCCTGGACAAGACATCGCCGGTGGCCTTGGGCGAAATTGGACTCGATACGAAAATCGAAACCTCGGGCCTTGTTGAGCAGCTGCCCTTGCTGGAGGCTCAATTGCAAATGGCGGTCGAGCGGGGCCTGCCCGTCATCCTCCACTGCCGCGGCGCCTTTGAAGAAATGCTGAAGGCCCTGGAGCCCCATCAGGGGAAAATCTGCGGGGTGTTGCACGCCTTTTCGCGCGGCCCAGATTTGGGCAACCGTTTCATCGAAGCTGGCCTGCACATTGCCTTGGGCGGTTCCATCACTCGTCCCACGGCCAAGCGGCCCCGCAAGTCGGCTTTGCGCCTGCCCTTGGAACGCATCGTATTGGAAACCGACGCCCCCAGTATCGGCCTGCACGGGGTTTTCCCCGCGGAAGCCGAACCCGCCCACGTGGCGGATGTGGCGGCGGCCTTGGCCCAGATTCGCGATCGTTCAATCGGGCACATCGCCAACGTGACGACGGCCAACGCTCGCGAATTATTCAACCTGCCATGCGAATGAGGAGAGACCCCACCATGAACCATTTTTTTTCCCTGAAGCCGCTGGCCTTGATCGCGTTGGCCCTGTTGATGGCGCCCGCGGCCGCGGCTGAAATCCCGGCTGAAGAAGTCATCTTACAGGTCTTGCGGGATGCCGAGGCCGGTTGGAATGCTGGTGATATCCCGGCCTATATGGAGTCTTATTGGCGGTCCCCGGAATTGCGTTTTGCCAGCGGCGGCAGGGTCAATTTTGGCTGGCAGCCGGTGCTGGACGGCTATTTGAAGCGGTATCCGGACCGCAAAACCATGGGCCGATTGGTATTTGACGATTTGGACGTCCGGCTGACCAGCCCGGACCATGCGGTGGTCTTCGGCAGCTGGCGATTGGTGCGCCAGGACGACGAGCCCCAAGGCCTGTTCACCCTGATTTTTCAGCGATTTGACGTCGGCTGGCGCATCATCCACGACCACACTTCAAGTGGCGGCGAATAAATGGTGTGGATCCGGGTATAAGACTGTACCTTCTGGTAATCATTCCTTAGCCACGACGGCCTGACCCACCTTGGAGGAAAAACCAAGATGAGCGACAACAATGCATTTGATGATCCCAAGGGACCACAGATCCCCGAGATCAAATTGCCAAAACTGGACGGCGGCAAGATCAAGCTCTTTGCCGGCGCCTTTCTGGTGCTGGTGCTGGCGCTGACCAGCTTCTACACCATCGAGCCGGAAGAAATCGGCATGGTGCTGCAGTTCGGAAAAT
>JADGEP010000076.1:10870-12224 GCA_016744275.1 Candidatus Krumholzibacteriia bacterium
AGTTAAACGTGCCACTACCCCTTGTTCAAAAAACAGCGTCGCCGTTGAAAAGTCCGGGGCATTATTCGCATCCGCCACAACATTGGCGGATGCCGCGACAACAGTTTTTACACCATCGATCCGGAGGAGGTGGGGCTCGTGCTGCAGTTCGGAAAATACGTGCGCAGCACCGAGCCCGGCCTGCATTTCAAAATCCCTTTTGGGGTGGAGCAGGTGCGCAAAGTACCCATCCAGCGTCAGCTGAAAGAAGAGTTCGGATTTCGAACCGTGCGGGCGGGGGTCAAGAGTCAGTACTCGACCAAGCCCTACGCCGAAGAAGCCGCCATGCTGACCGGCGATTTGAACGCCGCCATGGTCGAATGGGTGGTCCAGTACCGCATCGTCGACCCCTACAAATTCCTGTTCCAGGTGCGCAACGTGGAAAAAACCTTCCGCGACATGAGCGAAGCTGTCATGCGCCGCATCGTCGGTGACCGCACCGTCAACGAAGTGCTGACCATTGGTCGCGCCGAGGTGGCGCTCCAGGTGCAGGTCGAATTGCAAAACCTTTGCGACCAGTACGACACCGGCATCAGCGTCGATCAGGTCGTATTGCAGGATGTGAACCCGCCCGACCCGGTCAAGCCTTCGTTCAACGCCGTGAACGAGGCCCAGCAGGAAAAAGAGAAGCTCATCAACCAGGCCCAGTCCGAATACAACCGGGAAATTCCCAAGGCCAGTGGTGAAGCCGAGCAGACCATCAACGAGGCCGAGGGTTATGCCCTGGACCGCGTGAACCGCTCCCAGGGTGATGCCTCGCTGTTCAACTCGTTGTACGGTGCGTATCGCCTGGCGCCCGAGGTCACGCGCAACCGCATGTATCTCGAAACGATGACGGAAGTGCTGCCCCAGGTGAAGAGCAAAACCATCGTGGACGACGAGCTGCGGGGCCTGTTGCCCCTGTTGAACCTGAACCCCAACCAGGCCGCCGGCCAGGGAGGTAAGTAGCATGAATAGGCTGATCATCCCCTTGGTTGTCTTGATTGTTCTGGTGCTGATGACTTCGGTTTATGTTGTCAAAGAGCCCGAGCAAGTGATTGTGACCCAATTTGGCAAGCCCGTTGGCGATCCCGTGCTCACGCCCGGTTTGAAATTCAAACTGCCCTTCATTCAGAAAGTGCACCGCTTCGAGAAGCGCTTCCTGGAGTGGGATGGCGATCCCAACCAGTTGCCCACGCGCGACAAGCGTTTCATCTGGGTGAACATGTACGCGCGCTGGCGCATCACCGACCCGCTGCTGTTCTTCCAGCGTCTGCGCGACGAACGCGGCGCCCAGACCCGCCTGGATGACATCCTGGACGGCGAAGTGCGCAAT
>JADGEP010000077.1 GCA_016744275.1 Candidatus Krumholzibacteriia bacterium
TATCGACCGACACAATGAAACTCAGGGCTTCTCCTTGATGCACCGTCGAGGATGACGGCGATATCGAAACGCCATTGAGATAGATCGGAGTGCCGGTCAAGGAAACGGACACCCCCACACCCGCGGCAATGAGCGAGTCGTCATTCAGGATAATCGATGAGAACTCGACATCCGTGCTGGCGCTGGCCTCCGCGTTGACCGCCCCTTCCACATAAATGTTGAACAGTTCCGTGGTCAAAACCAGCGGAGTGGCTCCGGCATGAGCAATGCGCAAAACGCCGTCATTGATGCTCCAGGATGGTTGTCCCCAGTCGCCAGTACCTTCGGTGACCGAGACGACCGTCAAGACCGCCGGGTCCATGGCCAAGGTCATGTCGATGGCGTGGATGGCCGTCTGATCCGTATTCTCGTCCATACGGACGACGATTCGGCGGGGCTCACCGACCCGCTGATGGGTGTTGCTGGCCAGACTGAAATTGACCGCAGCCTGGGCATTGGCGGCTAGGCAGACCAGCGCCAGAACAGCACACCCAAGGGCTCGCCATCGCAACCAGTACGAACCTGTCGCAGACATTTTTGTAAGAGTTTCGACATTCATATTGCACCTCATTTCAGCAGGGTTAGCTTCTGGTTCATCACGAAGCCTCCCTGGATCATGCGAAGAAAATACACGCCACTGGCAGCTTGTTGTCCATCATCGTTCCGGCCGGACCACACTCGCTGGTGCGCTCCCGGTGCGAACGACTGATCAACCAGAGTGCGCACCAGGCGTCCGGACAAGTCGTAAATACCAACTTCCACTGGCACCGATTGCCCGCCCACACCGACCACTACAAAATCGATGGTCGTGGCAGGATTGAAGGGATTCGGAACCGCAGACAAGGAACGGACCGGGCGCGCAGGCGCGTTTGGGTCCGCCTCGATCTGAATCTCCCGATCGGAGGTTTCATTGCCATCGACCCGCAAATTCTCGATGCGGAGCAATGGCCGAGACAGGTCTGCACCGGCGCCCAGGTTCAGTTTCACCTGCACCAGATCAGTCGGGCTGAACTGGCCCCCGGCGGCCGCCACAAAGGTATTCTCGCGGCCGCCAAAAGCACTGATTGAATACTCCCCGGATTCGCTGAACAAGCCGACATCCGCGACCCGCACGCCACCTTGCAACGGCGCGAGTTTCAGGGTGGCCGCCGATGGCATTTCGCCGCCGGACCAGCGCAAATTCAAGGTCTGTGTCTGCGCATCAAAGCTGTCATAAACCAACTGGGCCGCAGACGCGACGGGCGGCGCTTCGGGCTGGCACTCCAGCCAGGCAATATTGCCGGCCGCGAGATCCAACAGGATCGCGGCATCCTGGGCGTCCACTTCGCCATCACAATTCACATCCGCGCGGGCTTGGGCTTCGATGCCCAAAGACCACAAGTCGGCCAGATAGCGCACGATCAGCGAAGCGTCATAGACACCCACTTGACCATCGCGCGAAGCATCGCCCAACAGACGAACGTGTGAACCTTCGGTAGCGAACGGCTCATAGCTGACCTGATCGGAAACCCCACAACCCTCACCATCGGGGTTGTGCAGGCCACCACTGCCGGAATCATCCGAGCCATCGTAGGGGCCACTGGCAGCACCCCACCAACAATTCACCGCCGAGACGGTGAAGGCTCCAGTTGGGTTCCAGATAGCGCTCAAGGTGCGGGGGCCGACGAAGTCGCTGCGCCGAATTGTGCCCAATTCGGGATTGCCTCCCCGCGTCTGGAAGACCACATGGCGATCATTGCCGACCATGAGCACTTCGTCCAAATCGACGGCGCCATCGCCAACGGTGCGGAGGGCTCCGCCCTGGCTATTGCCGCTCACATTGGCAATGACACAACCTTTCAGAACCGGTGTTGCTGAAGCTGTCATGAGTGAGCAATCGATGCCACCCCAAGTGGTATCGTGACCACGGGTAGCGCTGGCATCACCGTTGGTATCCCCACCCCAATAGTCATCCGAAATCGAAGTCAAGGCGACCAACTGACCCCATTCATTGATACCCTCGACGCGCAGTTGCCCATCGACCTTAAGCGTCGCCTCTTCGACAAATTTGAGAATCGTGCCTGGCGTGATCGTCAGCGTTTGGCCCGGTGATACATGCAAATCACCCATGGCGATGTAGCTGTTCAGGCCCGTACCAGCCAGAAGTTTGGCGTCGAGAACCATTTCGGCCGCAGAGCCTTGGGAAACCAATCCCAGCCCATGCAGCGCGTTGCCAGCGAATCGCGAGTCCACGAAACGTGGTGCTGCCGAAAGCGAAGAACGCATCGGCACGCCCGCGCCGTTGCGGAAGATGCAATTGGTGAACAACGGCGCACTGCGGCCCAACACACCAATGCCGTCTTCGCCCATGCCTTCAAAAATCACGCGTTCGAATTGAGGAGAGCTGTCTTCGAACCAAACCGGCTCGTCAGTCCCCATGATCTCCAGATCGCGCAGGATCGAGCGCTCGTCATCACTGGAGCCGTAAAACCGGATTCCATTCCACTCATTCACCACGATGGCATTGCCCTTTCCTCTGGTGCAATCCAGTGGGTCGATGTCCTCCAAGTCGCAACCAAATCTTTGGCGGCATTCGGGTATTTCGGGAATGCCCGGACCAAGGGGCAGGTCACAATCAAAGCAGGGCTGCGGAACGGCTCCACCGGAAGGGCCGGTGATCCGGCTGACCTGGTTCTCATGCCCTGACCAACTCAAGGAGCCGTACACATTGATGCCGGCACCTATGGCGACAATATTCACCCCAGGGCTGATATCCAGGTGCACGTCAAATGGGATGGTGAGATCGGATGCCAAAAGGAACAAGGTCGTCAATCCCGGAGGCTCGACCAAGGTGGCATCCGCGGTCAGAGTGCCTCCCAAGCGGACGATCGAATCCAAAACGTTGTTTCTGAATGCCACCGAGGTGAGTCCCTGGGAACCCTTGTTCCGGGTCAGGGCCAGGCCGTGATCAAAGGACCCCACGGCCGCCAGGTTGTATTCGAACAGCGAGTAGCTGATGTCGATTTCGGTCCCGGCAAACTCCAGCGCCCCACGGCAGGTTCCCCCGCCAAAACGGATGATGCACCCTTCCAATACCGAGCCTGGGTCGCCACCAAAAAAGTCCAGCGAACCCCAGTCACCGGGACAGGGGGCCATG
The DNA here is from genome assembly GCA_016744275.1 of Candidatus Krumholzibacteriia bacterium. Taxonomy (GTDB): domain Bacteria; phylum Krumholzibacteriota; class Krumholzibacteriia; order LZORAL124-64-63; family LZORAL124-64-63; genus JAGRNP01. The sequence goes on from JADGEP010000077.1 coordinate 3,176, forward strand.
GCCCAACCGTCGTTGAGGGTGTCTTGAGGCTGCCCGGTGCAATCGTCGTAAAGACTTGTAAAAATGATGGGGTTTTCTTCCGGAGCCACCGCCACCAGGCGGCCTTCCACCTTGAGACCCGCCTCAGGGGTGCCAAATTTGAGAGTGACACCCGGCTCTATGGTCAGGGTCACACCCGGCACCACGTGGAGCACACTGCTGGCCACGAGATAAGTCACGTTCGACCAGGGACCAATGTCGCGCGGGGCCAGGGTTTGATCGGTCCTGACCGAGCCCGACAGCAGCTCAATGGCTGAGATGCCGTTGCCGACGGTGCGCAAATCAGTCCAGGTGACGTCAGCACCAAGTCCGTATCGAACCGCAGCCCCAACATTACCTTCCAAGTCACAGTCGACCAGGTTGGCCGAATTCGGAGCATAGACCACAAGGCTCGACTGACCGTAGGCCAGCTTGCATCCCGACATTTCGGCATGGGATCCATTGCCAAACATCTGAACGGCACCGGCACTGGTGTACCAGATGTCCGTATCCTGCAGATCAATCGTTCCCTGATTGAAGGCGCTGATGCCATTCCAATCTCCGGGGGCTGGCGCCGTGATATTGCCATCGCGACCGGTGTCCCGGGGAAAGCCATGCTGGTCGTCATGGACAGAAGTGAACACTACTCTTTGACCAGCCGTCGACTGCGTTTCCAAATGACCATGCACTTCAATTCCCGTGCTGGACGAGAATTTCACGACGACACCTGATTCGAAGGTCAGAACAGATGTGGAGTCCACCACAATCTTGCTGAGCAGAAGGTAAGACAGGTCCACTGGGTCGCTTCCACCGATGGCCACTTGGCGCTGCCGCACCGTCGCCTCGGACTCCACCAGCCCACCGTACAGTCCCACCGCGTCGTACCGGTTGTCTTGTTCGGCACCAAAAACCACGCCGTCCAAGGACGGGTTGGCCATCAGATCCACTGCAATGGGAACATTGGTGCATCCATCAATCGAGGTGCGTTCGACAACGGGACTGGCGGTGCCTTCGCAACTCAGGCCAATGACTCCAGCTCGCACCCGGCAGTCGCTGAATGTCGGCGACACCGCCACGCACCGGATGGCCCCATTCCCCCCACCGCCGGCAAACCAGATGTCGCAAAAGTTTAAGGTCGAAGCTTCGGATCCCGGCAAAAAGTGCACCCCAGCCCAGAGACCAGGTGTGCCAAAACTGGGGCCGTCATTGCCGGTGTCCCCGGCGATATTGTCATCAGACAATGAAGTGAAGCTCACCCGCGACGATGCGGTCCCTTCGACCAGTAGCGTGCCTGCAACCCTCATTTGGGCGCTTGTCTCGAATTTCACCACCGTGCCCGGCAATACGCGCAACATGACGTCAGGCAACAGATGGATATCCCCGGTGACGCGGTACACATCATCGGACCAGACGGTGTTGGTTTCGATTTCACCATTCACATATGTCAGCGCACAAACACTACTAGCCGGCAAGATGCCAAGTAAAAGTGTCAGAATTCCAACCAATGGTGGTGCCAGAATAATGGCTTTCCGGACGGTATTGCGCCTTGAAGCCGCGCATGGCTTTTTTGGGTAACTCACTGTCCCCCTACCCCTTCATAAAAATAATTTCCACAGATTCTTTTCTGAATATGACAATCGACTAGCAAATAATGCATATTTGGTGCCCAGGTAGTCACTTCACCTGGCCACACGGAAAAAATGAATGGTCATATACGAAAAAAGCCCGCTGCAAGCAGCGGGCTTTCTCATCCATTGGCAGCGGTTTCTATTTGACCACCACACTGACCAACTTGCCAGGCACATAGATCACCTTGACGATGTTCTTGTCCCCCACCCAGGTCTGCACTTTTTCGCTGGCGGTGGCCAACTCCTTGATGGCCTCGGCGTCGATATCAGCCGGCACCTGCAATTGCTCGCGCACCTTGCCATTGACCTGCACCGCAATGGTCACCAGATCTTCGACCAGATATTTCTCATCAGCGGCTGGCCACGGCGCATAGGCCACCGTGCCTTCATGCCCAAGTTTGGCCCACAGCTCTTCGGCCATATGGGGCGCATAGGGACTCAGCAGCAATACAAATGGTTCGAGCACCGCGCGCGGACGCGTCTCCATTGATGTCATTTCATTGACGAAAACCATCATCTGGCTGATGGCCGTATTGAAGCGCAAATCTTCTGTCATCGTCGTGACTGCGTCGATGGTCTTGTGCAGGATGCGCAGGCTTGCTTCGGTCGGAGCCACATCCTGCACCGCGGGCAACAAAGCGTCGGTTTCGTTGTCGCAATACAGGCGCCACACCCGTTCCAGGAATCGCCGCACGCCCTCAATGCCCTTGGTATTCCACGGCTTGTCGCGCTCCAGCGGGCCCAGGAACATCAGGTAGAGCCGCAAGCTGTCCGTACCCTGGGCCGCAATCACGTCGTCAGGGTTGACCACGTTGCCGCGGCTCTTGCTCATCTTGTCGCCGTTTTCGCCCAGGATCATGCCCTGGTTGCGCAGCTTCTGGAACGGTTCACTGGTCGAAACCAGCCCCAGATCAAAAAGGACCTTGTGCCAAAAGCGCGCGTACAACAAATGCAGCACAGCGTGCTCGGTGCCGCCCAGATAGAGGTCAACCGGGCCCCAATATTTTTCCAGTTCCGGATCCCAGGCCCGCTCGGTATTGCGCGGATCCATATACCGCAGGTAGTACCAGCAACTGCCGGCCCACTGGGGCATGGTATTGGACTCGCGGGTCGCCTTCTGCCCCGTCACCGGATCGGTGATGTTCATCCACTCTTCGATGGTTGCCAGCGGACCTTCTCCGGTGCCGGATGGCTCGTAGTGTTCCACTTCGGGCAGCAACAACGGCAGTTCGTCATCTTCGAGCACGCGCATGGTGCCGTCCGCCAATTTCAGCAACGGGAACGGCTCGCCCCAATAGCGCTGGCGGCTGAACAGCCAGTCGCGCAGTTTAAAATTCACCCGCGCCTCGCCCAAGCCCTTTTCCACCAACCAGTCGGTCATTTTGGCTTTGGCTTCGGCCACGCCCAGACCATTGAGGAAATCACTATTGATGGCCACACCATCTTCAGTGAACGCCTGGCCTTCCCAACCGTCGGGCGTTTGCACAGTCCGAATGATGGGCAGCCCGAACTTCTCCGCAAATTCCCAATCGCGCTCGTCCTGGCCCGGCACCGCCATGATCGCGCCCGTGCCGTAGCCCATCATCACGTAATCGGCCAGCCAAATGGGTATGCGCTGCTCGTTGGCCGGATTGATGGCGTATCGGCCCGAGAAGACGCCGGTTTTATCCTTGGCAATCTGGCGGTCGCGGTCGCTTTTTCCCGCTGATTCTTTTTGGTAAGCCGCCACCGCTTCGCGTTGGTCATCAGTAGTGATCTGATCCACCCAGGGATGCTCCGGACTGAGCACCATATAGGTCGCGCCAAACAAGGTGTCCGGCCGGGTGGTGAAAACCTTCAGTTTTTCATCGAGCCCTTCAACTGCAAACTCCACTTCGGCGCCTTCACTGCGCCCGATCCAGTTGCGTTGCAAGTCCTTGATGTACTCGGGCCAATCCAACCCCTCGAGGTCGTCCTGCAAGCGCTGAGCATACTCGGTGATCCGCAGCATCCACTGCTTCATGGGCTTGCGCACCACCGGATGACTGCCCACCTCACTCAGGCCGTCCTTCACTTCTTCATTGGCCAACACTGTGCCCAGGGCCGGACACCAATTGACGGCCATCTCGCCCTCGTAGGCCAGGCCCTTCTTGTACAGCTGGGCAAAAATCCATTGGGTCCAGCGGTAATAGTCCGGTTCGCTGGTGGCCACTTCGCGGTCCCAGTCGAAGCTGAAGCCGAGCAGTTTCAGTTGGCGTTTGAAGTTGGCGATGTTCTTGGTCGTCGTCACCGCCGGATGGGTCCCGGTCTTGACGGCGTGGTTCTCGGCCGGCAAGCCAAAGCTGTCCCAGCCCATGGGGTGCAGCACATTGTGCCCGGTCATGCGCTTGAATCGCGAGACGATGTCGGTGGCCGTGTAGCCTTCGGGGTGCCCCACATGCAGGCCATTACCCGAGGGGTAGGGGAACATGTCCAACACGTAGTACTTGGGCTTGCCCTCGGCTTCGGGTGAACCGGGTTCATGGGCCTTGAAGGTCTTGTTCCGGTCCCAGTACTGCTGCCACTTGGGCTCGATCTGTGAAGGATCGTAGGCCATCTCGGATTACCTCTTGGTCGGGGCTGATGTGCGGTGAAGGGGGGAATATGGGGCATTTTTGTCGGTTTGACAACAATTTGGCCCGGACCGTCCCGGGCCTATTTCCACTTCTTCAACAAATCTCCCAGTTTGTTCTTCGCTTCTTCTTCCAGCTTGCGCCCCTGCTCACGGGCCGCCCGCTTCTGCAAGTCATCGGTCACGGCGCTGAGGTCCAACTTCACCTTGGGGTCGTCCCGCGTGCCGCCAACCGAAAGCGGCAGCGACAGGCGTTCCGGTCGTTCTGCGCCCAGAAGTTTGGCCAACTCCCCCAGCACCCCGTGGCGGAACAACTCATCGGTCTGCTGCGCGGTCAACAGCACCGTCCCGTTGTAGCTCAGATCACCATTGAAGCCGTAGTAGCCGTCAAAAGTCACGTCGCCAAACTGCCCCAGTCTGGTCGTCAAGGCATTCAACCCCACGCGGCCGTTTTCCACGGTGATGTGGGTCGCCAAGTCACGCAACGCCTGTTCGTGATCCAGGGTCTGTCCGGCCTGGCTCGCCAAGGTGTTGAGGGTTTGGTAGGTATCGCCCGAAGTGACGACCTTCCCCTCTTTGATGTCGGCATCCGAATTGAGCGTCAGGCTATTGCGAATGGCCTCGGGATCCAGGCCCCGGGCCGCAAAGCTGCCGCTCATATTGCAGCCACCAAAAACAACCCCGGCCAGGCCGGCAAAACGAGTCACGAAGTGGTCCACCTCAACTTGTTGGGCCTGATAGGAACCAGTGTAGGACGGGTCGTTCAAGTCGTTCAAATCGATCTCCACCTGGCCATCAACCTGCCCCTGGTAGACCGAGCCGACAACCTCGCGCACGGACAGCACACGGTCGGCCAACTGCACCTGCCCCGTCACACCCGTCAGGGGCACCTGCATGTAGATGAGCGAATCGGCGGCAAAGGTGCCCTCACTGGTGAGATTCGGGAATTCCAGATCTGATGGTACTCTGGCCATCCGGGCCATCCGGGCCTCCGGTTCCGCAGGCCGTGCCACGGCACCATCAGACGTTGGGCTGGCCGCCGGCAGCAGCTTGTCCACATCCAGGCGCTTGGAACGCAGATCAAAGGTCAGGTGCGGCGTTTTCATTTCCACGCCAGCTTGCATCTCGGGCGGCAAAAAGTAGGGGAACGGATCGGCCAACTTGCCCGTCACATCAAAAGTGCCCGAGGCGAATTGGGCCCGGCACTGTTCGACCGCAAATTCAGTGGGCGTGAACGCCAGGCGGGCGTTCAGGTCTTGCAGTTCATCAACCAGACCAGAGTCGGTGAATGACACCCCACGGACCGTGGCGGTGCCGTGATACCCGATCTCGCTGGGAACACCTGTGGTGTCGGCAAAAGTGATGTCCAGGTCGGCTTGGCCAGCCAGGCGCCCCTCTTGGCCCGGTGGCATAAACGGCTGCGCCAAGGCCAGGTCGGCATGGCGCACCGTGGCCGTTCCGGTGGTGTGGACGGGCACTTCAGAATCTCCGGTCAGCACCAGTTCAATCTGCGCCGCAACGGTGCCGCTGTCTCTATCGCCGGAAATTTTCGTCGCCACTTCTGCCGGGGCAAACTTCGCCAAATCAACCAACGCCAGGTCGGTCCCTTCGAAACGCAGCTTCCCCACAGGCGCCGATTCGCCCAGGGTCAATTCTCCCGTGCACTGCAACGGCATCTTGTCGACTTTGCCGTCAGCCCGGTGAATTTCCAACCGCGTGGCCGCCTGGTCCCAGGTCAAGTCAAAATCCACCCCAACTTTCGACTCCGGCATTTCCACCGGTACGGTCATGGTCATTTTATCGGTCGTCACACGCCCCGTGGCCTGAAACTGGCCCGGGGCCGGATCGTCCAGGCTCATGCCCAAGGTCACTTCTTCCATTTTCAAGTGCTGCAATGGGGCGTCGGCAGAAGCGTCGGTGAAAGCAAATGTTCCGTGCTTCAGGGTCAAACTGGCGATGGAAAGCGACGCGGGCTCGGCCGTGGTTTCTGCGATCGCTGCAGGTTGGGCAGCCACAGCCGCGGGTTTCTGGGCGAAGGTGAAGTTGTCCCGCCCATCGGCCTGGCGCAAAAGGTTCACCACCGGCGCCTCGATCACCAGGCGGTGCACCCGCACTTCGCCTTTCAGCAGTGGCCCGATGGCGAGTTTCAAATCCAGGGCACGGGATCGGAGCAGGTCGTCGCCACCAAATCCATCCGGGTTGTGGATGGCAAAATCAGCCAGGCGCACGCCCAGGCCGCCCCGCAATGAGACCGCCACTTCGCCGACACTGACATCCCGCCCCAATTGTTCGCGGGCCTGATCCAGGGCCAGGTCGCGGATTTTTTCGGCGGGCAGGAATACCTTCACCCCAAGAACAGCCACCAGGATGATCGCTAAAATTGTTCCCAGCACCCGCACCGATTTTCTGCGCACCCACGCCATCTTGCCTTGCCTCCAGAACAGATCCTACAATGACTTCACTTGGTTCTCGTCGCATCTGACGCCGACCTTAACAGGAGAGACAACTCCCGCCAGCAAAAAACCTCCCCACCATTTCGGTGGAGAGGTCAATCGAAGGCCCGATAGCCCGAGACTACATCGGCGAGAAGCCCTGGTCCGCCCAGTAGGCGTCCTGGTAGATTTTCTCCAGCTCAAGCAGTTGCTCCAAGTGGCCGTCTTCCCATTCGCGCAGCCAGGTGAAGAGTTGTTTGAGTTCGGGGTCGTCGGTTTTTTCGGCGTGCTCTTTGTAATAGGCGATCGCCTTGTTTTCCAGGTCGCAGCCGATACTGATGACGGCCATCTCAAATTTGCCGCGCTTGACGGATTTTTTGAAATCATCCGTAACCACGGTTGCAGCGCCGTGATCCACTGCGGCCGGGTGCACATCATCGAGGTTCAGCTTGCCGTCGGCCACCAGGCTCTTGTACTGGGTCATCAAGATGCGGACGTGGTCGTCTTCATCTCTCGCAAGCATTTCAAACATGGCGCGGGCCGCGGGGTCTTCCGCTTCGGTGGCCGCATGGCTATAAAGCTGTTGGCCTTTGACCTCAACCATCACTGCATCCTTGATGGCCTTGATCATCTGTTCTTTTTTTGGGTCGGCGTTCATCGGATTCCTCCTGTGAGAATCTCAAGTCTGTTGATCTACCAAAAATTAACCTGCGGCGGAGAAACAACAAGGACCAAGTCTCGTTCGAAACAGGACTTTAGAAGTCCACTACGTTCAGTTTCAAGTACCTCTTGGGATTGCGGCGCACAGCATCCAGCAATCGTTTCATCGAGGTCATGGTCGAATCGGCCGTTGCGTACAGGCTGGGGTCGTTCAGCAACATCGCCGCTGTGCCGTCACCCTCCTCCAATTTGACCAAAATTCGGTTCAAGCGGGTGGTCGACTCGGTCAACGAAACCATCATGCTGTCGGCCGTGATGACAGCCGAAGCCGCGTGGTCGAAGGTTTGCCCAATCTTGTCGGACTCCATCAAACTCCGGATGCGCTCGCTGGTCACTCGCAGGTCCGCCAAAATGGCCGTCACATCACCGTGATTGTCTTTGACCATCTGATCCACCAAGACCAGAGTCTCGTTGGCCTGCTGCAGGGTTTCGGTGACCATGCCTTCGGCCTTCACCTCATCCACCAGCTCGGTGACTTTGGCGGTCAACAAGCGCATTTCAGCCAAAGCATCGCCTGCCGCATCTGTCATCGAAGCAATGGTTCCCGCGGTGCGACCCGCATAGATGTGGCCCTCCTGAACAGCAGCCCCCACGCCCGGATCCACCTCAATCACCACTTCACCAACAATGCCTTTTTCCCCGAGGGTGACAACGGCATCTTCCCGCAGGTCCACGCCTTCTTCCATGATCAATTCGACCCGGACAGATTCCTGCATGATCTGCATGCCCGTCACCTGGCCCATACGAATACCACGCACTTGAACCCGGTCGCCCTGCCGCATGCCTTCGACCCGATCAAAATCGACCAGGTAAAGCCGCGAGCCTTTGCTGAGGTCAATATTCTTCAACCACATCATGCCCACCACGAGGATCACCAGGGCCAGGATGGTGAGTATTCCGACTTGGAATTCGCTGATTTTGCGTTGCATTCATCTCTCCACAGTCTTGATCAAAATGAGCCGGTTCAATCCTTGACCGGTGCCTAAAACGCGCCGAGCGGTCCCTGGGAATTGCCCTCGATAAACTGCCGCACCATGGGATGGTCGGTTTCGCGAACCTCATCCACCGTGCCGGAAAAAACAATCTTGCCACGGCTGAGCATGGCCATGCGGTTGGCGATCTTAAAGGCGCTGGGCATGTCGTGGGTCACCACGATGCTGGTCACGCCAAGCTCCTTCTGCAGCTTGATGATCAGGTCATTGATCGCATCGCCGGTGATGGGATCCAACCCGGTCGTCGGTTCGTCGTATAGAATAAACTCGGGTTCCATGACAATGGCCCGGGCCAACCCTGCCCGCTTTTTCATGCCGCCGGACAACTCGCTGGGCAATTTGTCGGCAGCGCCGTCAAGCCCGACCATGGACAGACTTTCGCAGGCCCGCTCACGGATGCGCTCATCCGACCAGTCCGTGTGCTCTTCGAGAGCCAGGCCCACATTCTTGCAGATGGTCATCGAGTCAAACAGCGCCGCGCCTTGAAACAGGAAGCCAAATTTTCGGCGCAGCTTCATCAAGTCCCGTTTCCCCAATTTGGAGATTTCTTCTCCCTGAACCCAG
>JADGEP010000078.1:0-10435 GCA_016744275.1 Candidatus Krumholzibacteriia bacterium
GTGCTAAGCCAATACCTCGGAACGGGTTCGCACCACACGACCAGAACCGGGTCAGCCCGCATGCTAACTTGCACCCTAAACGTCTTCTGCAATCATTGCACCAGACACAATCTCCGAGGCACAACCTATTGGTTTGGCCGCGTAAGGGGTCCGCGGTTTGGGGGCTCCTTCGTTTTTGGGCCAACCCCGCCCGATTGTGTTATCTTTTTCCCATCAATTCGCTTCCTCTTCGAATCCTCAATTTACCGCGGAAGGCATCATGCCCAGATACCTGCAATCCATCTCCGGATGGGTTTTCTGTCTGTTCTGCCCAGCACTGGTTGTTGCGGCCGAAAGCGAGCCGCCCAAACTGTCGGCTCAAACAATTCTGTCGGCCAGCCCCGACAGCGCCCTGACAGCGGCATTGCATCAGTTGCCCGGCGAATATTTGCACCTGGATGATGCCGTGGTGCGCGCGGCCCAACAGGCCACCGACACCCGTGTTGCCGAAGCCGTGATGGTCGCAGCCGGCCAGTCAGTGAGGCGCGAAAAAGGGGCCTTCGATCCTGAACTTTTCGGATCAGCAGACTGGTCCGGTGCGGACACACCGTCAGCTTCGCTCTTTGCCGGGGCCGACGTCCTGAAAACCGAGACGACCAAACTCGAGGCGGGCGCCCGCATGCGCCTGGCTTTGGGTACGGAGCTGAGCGCGAGCCTGAACTCCCTGCAACTGGGTTCCAATTCGGCCTTCGCCTCGTTGGATCCAGAATACCAGGCCTTCGGCTCGTTGTCCGTGCGCCAGCCTCTACTCAAGGGTTTTGGGCCCTCGGCGCGCAGTGACCTCAGCTTTGCCGAGCGCAACCTCGAGGCCGCCAGCGCCCGTTACGATGCCGCCTTGTTGGCCGTGCGGGCTGACGTGGAAATCCTGTACTGGCAGCTGTTCGCCGCCGAGCGCAACCACGCCGTGACCCTGATCATTCGCGACCGCGCCGATGCCTTTCTGGCCGACACCCAACTGCGAGCCAAGGCAGGCATGATCGGGCCCAGCCAGGTCGCCAACGCCGAATTTTTCCTGACCGAGGCCGAGCAGGCGTTGCTGGACACCGAAGAACAATTGGACCTGTACAGCGATCGCCTGGCCAGCCTGATGGGCCAACGTTCGGACGCCCTTCGTTACCGGGCAGTCGACGAACCTCCGCGGCAGTTTTACGTTGCGGACCAGGACTCTTTGGTGGCAGTGGCCCTGCGCTTGAATCCGGATCTGCAGGCGATGGCTCGCGAAGCCGACGCCATGCGGGCCCTCGAACATGGCGCCAAATGGGACGCCCGTCCCACTCTCGATGTGATCGGCAGCCTGGGCGGCAATGGCCTATCTGGCACCGCGCAGGACGTGTTTTTCCCCGGTGATCCCAATCCCGTGCGCACCGCCATTGATGGCGGACGCGGCGATAGCATCGACAACGTCCTGGGCCGGGACTACCCGACGTGGAATGTGGGCTTTGTTTTTGCCGTACCCCTGGGCAACCGCGAGGGCAAGGGCGAACGCGAACGCGTGCGGGCTGAAGTGGTCCGGGCCGAGCAGCAGCTGTTGGCCGCCCAGCGCTCCTTTGCCGAACAAGTGCGCGCCCAGCATCGCGAATTGGCTCGCGGTCAGAAACGCATGGCGCTGGCAACCCGCGGCGCCGACGCCTCGATCAAACAGGTGGAAATCAGCTTGATTGAATACCGCAACGGTCGCTCGACCGCCTTTGAAGTCGTGCGCCTGGCGGCTGACCTGGCCACCGCTCAACAACGATACTCCGCAGCCTTGGTGCGCACTGCGCGCGCCGCTGCCATCCTGCGTCAACTCACCGGTGGTTGGTACTCCGGCACAACAACGGGCACCGACCCGATCACCAGGGAGAACGGATCTTGAAACAGCCAAACTTGACCTCTGCATTTTGTCTGTCGGCTCTCTTGGGCCTGACGATACTGACAGCCGGATGCGGTGAAGAAGATGGGGCGGCCGGCGGTCAGTTCCAACGCCCGCCCACTCCGGTGGAAGCGTCCCTGGTGACAGGCAGTTCGGTGACCGACAATTTCACCACCGTCGGTACGACCGACGCCAGCGCGTCGATCACCGTGACCAGTGAGATCAACGGTATTGTCACCGCAATTCCGTTTCGGGAAGGTGGACGACTGGAAGCTGGCGACGTGATCGCCCGCCTGGATGATGATCAGTTGAAGGCCGAAGCCAAACGCGCGGGTGCCCTCAAAGACCAACGGCATGCCGCCTGGAAACGGGTCAAATCCATCGTCGACCAGGGTGCTGGTGCGCCTCAGGATCTGGACGATGCCGTGGCGGCCCTGAAGGTCGCGGAAGCCGACCTGGCCCTGGCCAAAACGCGCCTGAACAAATCTCGCATCACGGCTCCCTTCAATGGCTTGGCTGGAAAGCGACATGTCAGTCGCGGCGCCTATTTGCGGGCCGGCGACCCCATCACCGATCTGGCCCAAATTGACCAGTTGCGGGTGACATTCGCGGTGCCCGAGCGTTTGCTGAGCTCGATGCGCCTGGGAGCCAAAATCTCCCTGCAGACCACCGCCTTTCCCGACCACCAACTCACCGGCACCATCGATGTGATCGAGCCGCAGCTGGATCCGGTGAGCCGCAACGTGGGCCTCGTCGCCTTGGTGCCCAATCCGGGCGAACTGTTGCGACCGGGCATGTCGGCCACCATCACGGCAGTACTCAAGGAACGCGCTCGCGCCCTGACGGTGCCCAGTGCGGCGGTATTTGTGGAAGGCGGCCAAGCCTTTGTCTACATCATCAAACCTGACAGCGTGGTGACCCGCGCGCCGGTCACTTTGGGCACCCGTTTGGCGGGCATTGTCGAGGTGACCGAAGGCGTCAGTGATGGCCAACAGGTTGTCCGGGCCGGGCACCAAAAATTGTACGAAGGCGCCAAGGTGGCGCCGGTGGTTGCCGGCGATGACAGTGTGGGAGCGGCCCAATGAAACTGAGTGAAATCGCCATCAAGCGGCCGGTTTTTGCCACGGTGATGAGCCTGACGATCATCCTGGTGGGCTACATTTCGTTCACCCGCTTGCCGGTGCGCGAATATCCGGAAACCGATCCGCCCATTGTTTCAGTAACGACCATCTACCGGGGCGCGAGTCCCAATGTGGTGGAGACCGAAATCACCGATGTGCTGGAAGACCAGTTCTCAACCATTGAATCGGTCAAGACCATCACCAGCAGCAGCCGCGAGCAGGGTTCGGTCATCACCATCGAGTTCGAATTGACTCGCGATGTGGATGAAGCGGCCAACGACGTGCGCGATCGGGTTTCACGGGTCGGTGGGTTGTTGCCGCGGGCAGCTGATGACCCCATCGTGGCCAAGGTGGATGTGAACGCGCAGCCGATCATCTGGCTGGCCGTTTCCAGTGACAAGCACACCACCCTGGAGTTGTCCGGCTATTCGGACCGCATTCTCAAGGAACGCCTGCAACGCCTGCCCGGCGTGGGCAACGTTTTCATTGGCGGCGAACGCCGCTACGCCATGCGGGTCTGGATCGACCCTCTGCGCCTGGCCGTCTACGGCCTGACGGTGCAGGATGTGGAAGCGGCCATCCGGACCGAAAATGCGGAAATTCCCGGCGGCCGGGTGGAAGGAACAGCCCGCGAATTCGCTGTTCGCACCCGAGGTGAGCTCAATACACCCGAAGGGTTTGGAGATATCATTGTCTCCCATGTCGGGGATCAAATCGTGCGCCTGAACCAAGTTGCCGAAGTGGAAGTCGGACCTGAAGACGAGCGCACCATCACCCGTTTCAACGATCTGCCCAGTGTGGGCCTGGGTATCGTGAAACAGAAACAGGCCTCGACCCTGGATGTGGCCGCCGCCATTCGCGGCGCCATTCCGGAGTTGCAAACCCTGCTGCCGGCGGGCATGCGCATCGAGATGGCCTTCGACTCATCCGACTTCATCCAGTCGTCGGTGGACGAGGTCAAAAAGACAATCATCATCGCCATGTGCCTGGTGGTGCTGGTGGTGTTTGTTTTTCTCAAGAGTTTGCGCGCCACGGTGATCCCCATTTTGGCCATTCCGGTCTCGATTATTGGTGCCTTTTCGGTGGCTTTTGCTCTGGGTTTCACCATCAACATCCTGACCCTTTTGGCCCTGGTATTGGCCATCGGGTTGGTGGTTGACGATGCCATCGTGGTTTTGGAAAACGTGGTGCGGCATGTGGAAATGGGCAAATCGAGGCGCCGGGCAGCCTTTGACGGCACCCGGGAAATCGGTTTTGCGGTGGTCGCCACCACCATCTCCCTGGTGGCAGTCTTTGTACCGGTGGCTTTCCTGACGGGCTCGGTCGGCCGGCTGTTCCGTGAATTTGGCATCACTTTGGCCGTGGCGGTGATGTTGTCCTCCTTTGTGGCCCTGACCCTGACGCCGGTGCTGTGTTCGCGCATCCTCAAGCGGGTCGATCCTGATCACAAACGCAGCTGGGCCGAACGCAGTTTTGACAGTTTCTTCGACGGGCTGGGACGGGCCTACGAAGCGACTCTCGCGGTGTGCCTGCGCCTCAAACCATTGGTGCTGCTGTGTGGGCTGGGGCTGGTCGCCGTGGCGGTCTGGATGTTCGGCGAATTGCCCGAAGAACTGGTGCCCGTGGAAGACCGCGGCACCGCCTTCGGCATCGTGCTGGCCCCCGAAGGCTCGACGCTGGAATACACAGACCGTTACATGAAAATGGCCGAAGAAATGCTGCTGCCGTTGCCCGAACGTGATGGCCTCTTCACCGCTACGGGGCTCGGCTTCAGCGGCCCCGGGCGCGTCACCAACGGTTTCATATTCCTGAACCTCAAACCCCACAGCGAGCGCGACCGTTCGCAGCAGGAAATCGTGGGCCAGATGTTCCCTCGCTTGTTGGGCATTCCCGGTGTGCTGGCCTTTTTGGTCAATCCGCCCAGCTTGGGCAGCGATTTCAGCGGCTCGAACGTGCAGTATGTGCTGCAGGCCGACAGCTACGAAGAGTTGGGCCAGGCCGTGGGCATCATGATGGCCAAGGCCGGTGAGTTGGGCTACCTGATCAATCTCGATACCGATCTGCGCCTGAACAAGCCGGAGTTGCAGATCAACATCGACCGCGAGCGGGCCTCGGGTCTGGGTGTCTCGGTGACGGATATCGGCACCACCCTGGAGACTTATCTTGGTGGCCGGGTGGTCGGCAACTTCAAACGCGGCGCCAAACAGTACGATGTCATTGCCCAGATGCGGGCCGAGGGTCGGGCCACGCCCGACATCATCGACCAGATCTACATCCGGGGCAGTGGCGGTTTGGTGCAGTTGGCCAACGTCGTCAATGTTGTGGAAACCGTAGCGCCCAAGGAACTGAATCATTTTAACCGCGTGCGTTCAGCCACCATCACGGCCAACCTGGCGCCAGGTGTGGGCATCGGTCAGGCCTTGGACGATCTGGACAACATCTGGCGCAACGATTTGCCCTCGACGGTGAAACGCGATCTGGGCGGCCAGTCGCGCGAATACCGCGACAGCAAGGGCACGCTGTACTTCATGTTCGTGCTGGCGTTGGTCTTCATCTTCCTGGTGCTGTCGGCGCAGTTCGAGAGTTTCATCGACCCGATGACGATTCTGCTGACGGTGCCGCTGGCCATCTTTGGCGCCCTGCTTTCGCTGTGGCTGTTCGACCAGACGTTGAACATCTTCTCGCGCATTGGGCTGATCATGTTGATCGGGCTGGTGACAAAAAACGCGATCCTGATCGTGGAATTTGCCAACCAGTTGCGTTCGCGCGGACGGGATATTCAAACGGCGGTGGTCGAGGCGGCCAGCATCCGATTGCGGCCCATTTTGATGACCTCGTTCTCGACTGTGTTTGGCATCATGCCCATCGCCATTGGCATGGGGCCGGGTGCCGAGTCGCGGCAACCGCTGGGAATTGTGGTTGTGGGCGGGGTGCTGTTTGCGACGTTTCTGACATTGTTGTTGGTGCCGGTGGTGTATACGTTGCTGGCGCGGTTCTCGAAGGCTGATCGGGTGGGCGAAGCAGAAGACAATACGCCGGCTGAGGCTGCCGTTCTCTGATTCGCAGCAAAAGCAAAGGACCGGTGCCCATGGGCGCCGGTCCTTTTTTGTTGATGTTCCGGCCGATCACATCGGATTGATCAGTCCAAATGCGACCGCAACATCCACGCGTTTTTCTGGTGCACTTCCTGCCGGCGAATGGCCAGGTCGGCGGTCACGTCGTCGCCGGCTTCGTCTGCCATCCGGCCCAGGGACTTGGCGGCTGCCACGACCTTCAACTGGTCGGCGGCGAGGTGCTCGATCATTTCAACAGCCTTGGCGCCCGGCACCGCTTCATCCAGGCTGGTTAAAGCCGCGTACTCCGAAAAGCTGCCCGGTGCGTAGGCACCCAGGGCCCGGATGCGTTCGGCCACTTCGTCCACGGCCAAGGCCAACTCGTCGTACTGGGCTTCGAACATCGTGTGCAGGCTGTTGAACATGGGCCCGGTCACGTTCCAGTGGTAGTTGTGGGTCTTGAGGTACAGGGCGTAGCTGTCGGCCAGAAGGATGGCGGCGCTGTTGGCGATTTCCTTGTTCTTGCTCATGGTGATGGTCCTTTCGAGGCGCCCTGGTGGGCTTTCTTGGGGTTTCCGTCTCTCGTTGAAGCCAAGATACATCTACCAGAATCATATATCTAATCGATTGTATTTGTATTTAAGATAGATCTGATCTATCTTAAAACCATGACGATTCAAGAACTGAAGTACCTCACCGCCGTGGCGGAACATCTGCATTTTGGCCGCGCCGCCGCCGCTTGCCATGTGACCCAACCCACCCTCAGTGCGGGCCTGCGCAGCCTGGAGAACAAGCTGGACCAAATCTTATTCGAACGCGGACCGCATGGTGTGCTCATCACTCATGCCGGCGAACCGCTGGTGCAGCAGGCCCGCAAAATCCTGTCTGAAGTGCGCCAATTCGAACAGTTGGCCAGAGCCGGCCAAACGCCTTTGACCGGGACCTTCAAACTGGGCGCCATCCCCACCATTGGTCCCTACCTTTTCCCCCACATCATCGCGGGCTTGCGTCGCGATTGGCCACAGTTGCAGTTGAGCCTGGTCGAAGCTCGCACCGACGACCTCTTGCACGAATTGCGCCTCGGCGAATTGGACGCGGTGCTGCTCTCGCCACCCTTCGACGACTCAGGCCTGGCCCATGACATGTTGTACGAAGAAGAATTTCTGCTCGCCTTGCCCGACAAACACCGGCTGCAGAAGCAGCGCACTTTGCGGGTGGCCGATCTGGAGGATGAACAACTGCTGTTGCTGGACGAAGGGCATTGCTTGCGCGACCAGGTGGTGGAGTTCTGCCAGGTGGGAGAATCTTCAGCGCGCAACTTGCTGCGGTCCAGCAGCCTTGAGACCTTGCGCAACATGGTCGCCGCCGGCGCAGGCTGCACTTTGTTGCCGGCCTTGGCGGTGACCAAACCGGCGGCGAATATCCGGGCCCTGGCGCGGCCCCGTCCAAGTCGATCGGTCGGCCTGTACTGGCGTCAGAATTTTTCCGGGGCGGAATCGGCGCAGCTGTTGGCTGACACGGTGCGGGCTCACTTACCGCAGTCTGTTCAGTCAATCCAGTCGGTTCAGTCCTTGAACAGTACCCGAACTGTCAGCTGACGTTTCGCCGCGGGCCACTGTCCACCCACGACTTCAGACGTCACCTTCACTTCCGCATTTTCAAGCTCGGCCACAAATCGGGTCAGGCGGAATTCGCCATTTTCGTAGCCGTAACCGTCGCCGGCATCTTCGTACAACAACCCTTCGGCGTGGCCGCCGGCATCCAGGCTCACGATCAGTTCCAACGCCTCAAGGCTGATTTCCCCCGTGTGCTGAACGACCGGTCCCAGAGGCAGAACGGCGCCACCACGCAAATAGAGCCGGGGCAGGTCCGGATCTTCTTTTTCCCCAGACAACACCCGCAGCGCTCGCCAACGGCCACCCGGCACCACAAATTCTTCGGCGGGGCCCGTGGCATTCACGTTGGCCACAACCATCAGGTCGTCGCCCAATAGAAACTGATGGTCCACATCCCGCAGTTTGGCATCGGTCGGGTCAGCAAAGAACACCGGCCGCACTGGTGGCATCCCCGTCTCGGCCGCTTCGCGCATCAGGGTGTAATAAAACGGCAGCAGCCGGTAGCGCCGCTCAAGTGCTCGACGACAAGTGTCTTCCACTTCTGCCCCGAACGACCATGGCTCTTTGTCGATGTTGCCCTTGCCGGTGTGGCCGCGAGCGAAGGGCAGCAAGGCCCCGATGCCCATCCAGCGGGCGAACATTTTGTCGCTGCCGGCGCCCACGAATCCGCCGATGTCCGGACCCACCAGGGGTTGCCCGGATAGGCCCAAATTCAGCGTCATGCTGATGGACCATTCCACGTGATTCCAATTGGCGGTGTTGTCGCCGGTCCAACTGGCGGCCCATTTTTGTCCGCCCAGATGATTGGCCCTTGAAAGAACAAAAGGCCGTCGCTCCGGACGCGCCGCCCGCACACCCTCCCAGGTCGCCCTGGCCATCAGCATGCCGTAGACATTGTGGTAACGGGCGTGAGTGCCTGGCCCGCCCAACTCCGCGTCGGCCCGGTGCAGATTACTCAGGGGCATGGTTTTGGTGGGCGTATTGAACACCGCCGGTTCATTCATGTCGTTCCAGATGCCATCGACACCCAGGGTCAGGAACTGGCCGTACAACCCGCCCCACCACTGGCGCACCGCTGCGTTGGTGAAGTCGGGAAATACACAGCGGCCAGGCCAGACGTTGCCGCGATAGGGCGCTCCGTTGGCCGTTTGCACCCAGGCGTTGATTTCTTGCCCCGAATCGTAAACGTGGTACCCGCTCTCTTCCTTGATGCCCGGGTCGATGATCGCCACAGTGTGGAACCCATCGGCGTGCAAGTCCTGCATCAGGCCGCGCGGATCAGGAAAATCGACCGGATCAAAAGTGAAACTGCGATTGGCATTCATGTAGTCGATGTCCAGCCAGATCACGTCGCAGGGAATGTCCTTGTCGCGAAAAGTGCCGGCCACTTCGCGAACACGGTCATCCGGCGTGTACGAATAGCGACACTGGTGATAACCAAGGGACCACAGTGGCGGTAAGGGCATGGTGCCAATTAACTTGGCCAAGCCCTGCATGACCGCCGCCGGGTCAACTCCAGTGATGATATAGACGGGAAATTCCGGCCCCGACGACTCAAATCGGATGCCCTCGCGCAAGTCGATCAGGCACCGATGGGGCGTATCGGCCAGCACGCCAAAGCTGGTGCCATCGGGCCGCACGGCCAGCACCCAGGGGTGCGATTGGTACAGGCTCAGATCATTGCCGCCCCAACCGTAAGCATCATAGTTCCATGCCACCGCGCGCGTGCCGTTGCGCAACAAAGGGCCCGCCACTTCGCCGGTTCCGTACAACGAGGTGTTTTCGTCGATGGCCACCCGAACACTGGCGCGCCCCTGCACGCGGCTGAACTCTGGCCGCAGGGTCCACTCGTCGCCCAACAGCGTGGCCGGGGGCAACTCGCCCGTGACGCTCAACGAAGGCAGGCTGGCGCTCCGGGCCTCCTCGCTGGCATAGAAACGGGCCCGATCCGGGCCCAGGCTTTCAGCGACCGGATCCTGGGCAGAAACCGCGGCAACGCCCCAAGCAGCCACGAAGGCTCCGGCCAACACGGCACTGACGATGAGCTTCCTCAGATCCATACCCAGCTCTCCGTTTCGGTACGCGCCTCATTGATCCACAAAGGTCGTGATCTAAAAATTCCAACCGACCGTGATCTTGAAATCAGGCGAATCCACCAAACCCAGTTTGCCTTCCAGCAACAGGGTCTTGCCACTGTCCAATACCAGGCGGTAGTTGCCCAGCGCGCTCAAGCCAAAATCGGTGCTGGTATCGTCCACCTCGAAACCGGGCACGTTGGACAGGTTGCCAAAATCGTATTTGGAAAAGTTCAGGCCCAACTCGCCACCGACCGACCAGGGCGTATTGGGGAAGTCGTAAATCAAGTCACCGTTGACGGCGATCAGAGTGAGGTTGTCACCAAATCCGATTTCCACATTAGGCACCAGGCGCAGTGAATCTGTGACGAGGCCAAGATCGGCGTGGCCGCCGATGTGGAATTGGTCCGGGCTGAGAGACACGCCGGCGCGGGCGCCATATTCAGTGGCCGAAGCGGTCCCGGCAAGAAGGCAGACAACAAGGGACAACAAGACGGCGCGTTTCATTTTCCGCTCCCTTTCAAGGCAAGGTGGTGGCGATTGGCCCAGAAATTTCGACAGAAATTTCCGCATCGTGAGCGCCCAATTCTAGGTGAAAACAGTCTTCAAAACCAGTGGAATTCGTTTTGAGCGACAATGCTCGCCGTACCGGCTTGCAAATGCTAAGATCTCACGGTTG
>JADGEP010000078.1:10445-12009 GCA_016744275.1 Candidatus Krumholzibacteriia bacterium
TCTCCAACTCCGAGGATCTCATGGCCAATTTCACCAAACTCGACATCTTCTGGGCTGTCGCCTTCCTCTTGCTCATGGTTGGTGGCGCCGCCTTTTTCTACCGCCTGGCCCGCCGCTCTGAGAGCGATTTTTTCCTCGCCGGCCGCGGCCTGCCCTGGTGGCTGCCCGCCTCGTCGGTCTTCAGCACCCACACTGCCACCGACACTCCCATGTGGATCACCGGCGTGATCTACATGCACGGCCTGCGCGGCCTCTGGTACACCTTTTTTACGGCCTGGACCGCCATCGGGGCCTTTGTCTCGGCCCGCATTTTCCGCCGCTCCCTGGCCTACACCCAGGCCGAATGGCAAACCCAACGCTTTGGCGGCCTGGGCGCTGAAATGCTGCGCGGTTGGATGGCCGGCTGGCAAGTCTTCATGAACATGTTCATCCTCGGCTGGGTGGGCATCGCCATGGGCAAAGTCTGCGCCTTGGCCTTCGGCTGGCCGCTGTGGGTTGGCCTGGTCATCCCCTCGTTGATCACCGCCTTTTACACTTTGGCCGCCGGCTACTGGGGCGTGGTGATGGGCGATTTTCTACAAGGCATCGTCGCCGTATTCGCCATCGTGCTGGTTTCCCTCGTAGGCGTCGCGGCGGCTGGCGGACCGGCTGAAGTCACCGGACGCATTGTCGAATTGGGCCAATCCTGGCGCCTGGACCCCTTCGCCTTCACCGGATGGTTCAGCGGTGACTTTCCCATTGTCTGGTGGCTGACCATGCTGGTAATCGCCGTCATAGGCGGCTTCGGCATGGGCACCAGCATCGACTGGTATGTCGAAGCGCAACGCATCCAATCGGCCAAGACCGTGCGCGACGCCACCTACGGCTTGTGGGCCGGCGGCGCCGTGACATTGATTCGCAATGGCTTCTGGGCCGCGGGCATCCTGGCCTTCTTCGCCATGCTGCCCAACATCGCCGAACAGTCAGAGTACGAATTGGGCTGGTTCCGGATGGGCTTCGAACTGTTGCCCGCCGGCTTGGTGGGCGTATTTTTCGGCGCCATCCTGGCCATTCATTTGTCGACAATCAGCAGCCACCTGAACCTGGGCGCGCTGTATTTCACCCGCGATATTTACCAGCGCTACATCCGGCCCGACGCCTCGGAAAAGCGCCTGGTTTGGATGGGCCGCGCCGCCACCTTCGTGATCCTGATCGGCTCGTTCTTCTATGGTCTGATGATGCAGGAAATCACCAAATGGCTCATTTTTGCGCTGTGGCTGATGATGGCCGGCATCTGGCTGCCGAACATTTTGCAGGTCGTCTGGTGGCGTTTCAACGCCTGGGGTTACCTGGCCGGATGGATGGCCAACCTGGGCGTATCCTGGCTGGTGGTGTGGATTTTACCGGCCTTTGGCGTGATTCCCAAGCTGCCTGATCACTTGAACTTCTGGCTGCTGATGGCCTTGGGAGCCCTGATATTCATTCCCGTGACCTTGAGCACCAAGCCCGAAAGAATGGACCGCCTGGTGAAGTATTACGTCATGACCCGGCCTTTGGGTTGGTGGGGCCCGGTGCACCGCGAGGC